>JALSSK010000464.1 GCA_026984335.1 Rhodothermales bacterium | reverse complement strand
TTGCGCAGGTCGGTGAGCACCTTCCGGTCGTCGAGCACGCGGATGACGATGCTCTCGGCGCGGATCTCCTGCGCGGCCGAGGCGATGGGCAAGACCGAGACGCGGAAGCGGATGAGCGCCCCGTCGACCCAGCGCTGGATGAAGCCGTCCTGCGCAATCTCGCGGTCGAAGCGGTCCACGTTGACCGAGTTGTCCTTGACCACGGCGAGGAACGCCTCCGGATGGATGCGCTCTTCCATGTGCCACCGTTTCAGCTCGCCGTCGACCCGGAAGTGGATCTCGATCTGGCGGTCCGGATTCGGGAAGATGTGCAGGTCCGAAGCGCCCTGATGCACGGCATCGACGAGGGCGGCCTCGAAGAGGTTGATGAGCGACGAGCGGCTGATCTCGGCCTCGAGCGCGTCCTCGTCGATGAGATCGCTCTGCTGGTCCTCATAGCTCATCCCGAGGTCGAACGCCATCGGGTCGTCGTTGAGACGGTCGAGGTATTCGTTCTTGCCGAGGAAGGCTTCCGTAATGAGCGTGGCGACGACGGACTCGGGCACATACCGCAGCTCAAACCGCTTGAGCAGCAGTTGCTGGAGCAGATGGTTGATCTCGGGCCGCGCCGGGTCATGCGTGGCGAAGATCCATCGCACCTCCCCGCGATACGGCTCTTTCTCCTGCGCCACCGGAAGCACGAACAGCTCGATCATCTGATCCCACTGCTCTTCGGTGAAGACCTCCGTGATGCTCTTGAGAAACGTCAGCGCCTCCTCTTCCCGTATGTGGGCCTCCTCGAAGGCATAGACCCGCGCCGCCTCGGCATAGATCTGCTCGCGGTCGATCTCCGAGTTGAGCGTGAGGATGCGCCACAGAGGCGTCTTCAGCCCCTCCTTCCGCATGCGCTTCCACTCCTCCCACGCCAGGCGCACCTGCTGTTCCCGGACGATGCCTTTCGCAAGCAACCGCGCCACCACCCGATCTCGGCGCTTGACTACCTCGAAATCATCCGAAGCCCCCCGGGCCTCGCGGCGGCGGGGGGCGGGGCGCTCGGGCGCGCGACGGGGGGCGGGACGTGGCGTCTCGGGGACCGAAAAGGCGGAATATCCGTCGCCGGGAGGCGCCTGCGAGGTGATCAACGCCTCGGCGTGAGGATCGAGATAGCCGGGCTCCAGGGCGTCGTCGAAAGCGGCGTCGTGAAAGAGCGGCGGCTCCTCGGACAACTCATAGCCCGACGGCTCCTCGGAGACGGCAGCCGTCGTGTTGTCGAGGAGTCGCTGGATGCGCCGGAATTGTTGCCGAAAGCTGAAGCTTTCCGATTTCTCTTTCATACCACTTCGATGCTAGACGCGTCACCACCGGGTCGAGCCGTTCCGACCCTCGTGAAGCTCCGTCCTGTATATCGGCTTTGGACGCCGGGAATTAAACAGCGGCGCGGGCAAACTGTGGCCCCGAACCTCGCCTCGACGGGCCTGCCTGCGGCCTCATTATGTCTTTCTTCGCGCTTAATGCCTTTTCATCCCGGACGATATAATGAGCAGAACCGCCGGCCTCTCCGCGCAAGCAACCTACCGTGGGAGCGCCACACGCCCCCGAGCGCATCCGTGCGAGCCCCCGGTTGCCCCGTCGTTCGCATGGCCTTCGCCCCTGTCGGCCTGCGATCCTCGCGCGCGCTCCGAGCCTTGTCGCGACGCCGCCTTCAACTCCGAAAACGGAAGTGTCATGGTCCCGATCGTTCAACTGGTTATCGCGCAGATCCCGCTGCTGGCGCTGATGGCCGTCTATTTTTATGTGACCAAAGACCGCCCCTCCGCCGCCTTCGCAAAACGACAGACGAGGAAGAGCGCGAGAGAAAGCGCCGACCCTTCCTTTCAGGAGTTCAGCGCTCAGGTGGAGAAGAGCCTCGGCGTGATGCGAAAGGAAATCAAGGAGCAACGCCAGGAGCTCAAGGCCCTGCAGGGCGCGCTCGAAACCTTGCGGGAGACCGTCGAGGCGCAGCGACAGGATGCCGAGACCATCCGCGCCGAGAGGGCGGAGATGCTCGATGCGATCGAAGCCGCCGTCCAGACGGCCCGGCAGTCCGCCACGACGGCCCACCGGATCGAAGAGATGACGCGGCAGTTCATGAAACAACGGGCCGCTGCAAAGGAGATCGAGAACGTGCTCAGCCCGAGAAACGGGCGGACGGCGAGCGCCCCGGCGTCCGGCGACGGCTTCGCTCCGAACGCCCCCCCTCCTGCTCCCGATCCGCAGCCGGACGAGCCTCCCCGTCCCGCCCCCGTGGTGAACATCAAACAGCGGGCGCACGGCCTCTTCGGCACGTCGGCGGAGCGGGGACGCTTCGGCTCACGGGCTTCCTCTCCCTGACCCGGTGAAGAGGTCCTGCGTGATCAGGTATTTCTTGTACGGGAAGACTTCGACGATCAGCGCCTCCACCACCTCTTGCCGGGCAAAGGCCAGCGTATACACGCCGGGGGAGACCCGTCGGAGCATGGCCCGGACGTCCGGGTTGGTCGGGTCCGGGGTGGCGAACGTGAGGCGCTCCGGATCTCCGAAGGAGCGGCCCTGCACGGCGACCGGCAGCACCCGGCGCTCGATCATCTCGTCCCAATGCGCTTCGGAAAACACGGGCCGAAGCCGGTTGATGAGGATCATCGTGTTGACGAAAGAGACCGGGACCTCGTCGAAGGCATAGCTCCGGGCCGCCGCCGCCAGGAGTTCGGCGCGGTCCACCTTCGGGTCGCGGGCGAGCTCGCGCCAGAGCGGGTCCTTCGACCCGTCCCGGCGGGCCCGTTTCCAGCGATGCCACGCCAGTTCGACGCACGCGGGCGTCACCCGCCCTTCGGCCAGCAGCCGGCGCACGACGCGATCCCGGACACGGTCGGGGGAGAAGGCTGCAGGCTCCGGGAGCGGGCCGTGCGCCACGGGGGAACGCGCGGCGGCGCGCTCGCGAGGACAAGGCGTTTCGGACGAGGGGAGGTCGGGCGTCGGGGAAACCGCCCGAAGGCCGCGCACCCGTCGCAAGAGGGCGCGCATCCGGTCGGCGTCGGAGGGCTGGGGCATGAGGATCGGCAAGGGGGCGTGTTTGAACGCAAAGGGACAAATCAGCTCCTGGCCGGCGCTCTCCGGCGCGCGGACTACCCCAGGGTGTATCTGAAATTATCGGACGGAGATTCGAGAGGTTAAATCCCGGAGGCCCTGGAATCGAGCAACGCGCCCTGCATCCCCGCGCGCCGTCGCGCGTACGGGAAAGCGTTCCCGTTTCCCCACACGCATCCCCGCTTTCGTATGCCCTGTCTCTTCGGTGTGCTCGCCCTGTTCGTCCCTCGTCTGGTCGTCGCCCTCCTCTGGTTCTTCAGCCACTGGTTCGACGGCCTCTTCGACACGCTCCTCTGGCCCGTCCTCGGCTTCCTCTTCGCCCCGACGACGCTCCTCTGGTACAGCGTCGTGGAGAACGTCTACGGCGGCTCGTGGGGCACGCTTCAGATCGTCGTGCTCGTCGTCGCTCTCATGCTCGACCTCTCCCCTTCGACGAGCAAACGGCGGGCAAAAGGATGACGCGGGGGGAACCCGCCGGAGCGCTTCGAATATGGACCGTCATGCCCTTCACCGTCCCTCCCCTCTCCCTTGAACTCGATCATGCGACGTGTTTTCCCAACGTGGACGTTCCTTCTTTTGATCACGGGGTTTGCCGCCTGCTCCGCCCCGAAAACCGCCGTTCGGGAGGCTCCCGAGACGCCCGCTCCCGAGACGCCCGCTCCCGAGACGGCGGCGCCTGAGACGGCGGCGCTGCCCATCGACCCGGACGTGCGCGAGGGGAAGCTGCCGAACGGGATGACGTACCTCATCCGCGCCAACCGGAAGCCGGAACACCGGGCCGAGCTTCGGCTGGCCGTCAACGCCGGCTCCGTGCTCGAGGACGACGATCAGCGCGGCCTGGCCCACTTCGCCGAGCATATGGCCTTCAACGGCACGACCCACTTCGAGAAACAGGAGCTCGTCGATTATCTCGAATCCATCGGCATGCGCCTCGGCCCGGACCTCAACGCATACACGAGCTTCGACGAGACGGTCTACATGCTTCAGGTCCCCACCGACAGCGTCGGGCCCCTCGACACGGGCCTGCGCATCCTCCGCGACTGGGCCTCGGAGGTCAGCTTCGAGGACGAGGAGATCGACAAGGAGCGGGGGGTGGTCATCGAAGAGTGGCGGCTCGGGCGCGGGGCCCCGGCGCGCCTCCGCGACCAGGAGCTGCCCGTCCTCCTCCACGGCTCCCGGTACGCCGAACGCCTGCCCATCGGCACGAAGGAGGTGCTCGAAAGCTTTCCGCACGACGCCCTCCGGCGCTTCTATCGCGACTGGTACCGCCCCGACCTGATGGCCCTCGTCATCGTCGGCGACGTCGATGCGGCGGCGGTCGAGCGGCAGATCCGGACCCTCTTCGCCGACCTCCCGGCGCGCGAGCATCCCCGCCCACGCCCCTTCTTCGACGTCCCGGACCACGACGAGACCCTCTTCGCCATCGCCTCCGACCCCGAGGCGACCACGCGCCGGGTGGCCGTGTATTACAAACAGCCGAAAGCGCCCGAAGGCACTGAGGCCGACTTCCGCCGCGGGCTCATCGAGCGCCTGTACAACAGTCTGTTCAACAGCCGCCTCTCCGAACTCCTTCAGAGCGCCGACCCGCCGTTCGTCTTCGCCGCCTCGGGCCGGGGCGCATTCACCCGCACGAAAGACGTGTACGCGCTTCAGGCCGTCGTGCGCGAGGGCGGCTATGAACGCGGGCTCGAGACGCTCCTGACCGAGGCGGAGCGGGTGCGGCGCTTCGGCTTCACGCCCGAGGAACTCGAACGAGAAAAGAAAGAGGTGCTTCGCGGGCTCGAACAGGCCTTCGCCGAGCGCGACAAAACCGAGTCGCGGAGGTATGCGGCGGAATACGTCCGCCACTACCTCACCGGCGAGCCCATCCCCGGCATCGCCTATGAATATGAGGCTGCGAAGCGCCTCCTTCCGGCCCTCACGCTCGACGAGGTCAACCGCATCGGGGCGACCTGGATCACGGACCGGAACCGGGTCGTGCTCGCGGAAGGGCCGGAGGAGGAAGGCCGCCCCCTCCCGACCGAGGCGGAGCTTGCGGCCGTCTTCGACACCGTGGCCACGCGAACGATCACACCGTATACGGAAACCGTCTCCGACGCGCCCCTCGTGCCCGCTCCACCGCCTCCCGGCAAGGTCGTCGAAGAGACGCGGCTCGACGCCGTCGGCGTCCTCCGGTGGACGCTCTCGAACGGCGTACGCGTCGTGCTCAAGCCGACCGACTTCAAGAACGACGAGGTCCTGATCGCGGCCACGAGCCCCGGCGGCGCCTCCCTCGTGCCGGACTCGATGTACACGCCCGCCTCCTTTGCGGCGACGCTCGTCGCGCAGAGCGGCGTGGGCGACTTCGGCCCCGTCGAGCTTCAGAAAAAGCTGGCGGGCAAGCTGATCCGCCTCAGCCCGAGCATCGGCGATCGCTCCGAGGGCTTCAACGGCTCGGCTTCGCCGCAGGACCTCGAAACGCTGTTTCAGCTCCTCTACCTCTATTTCACCGCGCCCCGCGCCGACAGCGTGGCGTACGTCTCGTACAAGGAACGCATCGGCAGCCTGCTCGCCACCTTCCGGAACAGTCCCGAGAGCGCCTTCCGAGACACCCTCGCCGTGACCCTCGCGCAATATCACCCGCGCGCCCGGCCCCTCTCAGAAAAAACCCTCGAAGCGCTGGACCTGGCAAAGTCGATGACCGTCTACCGCGACCGCTTCGCCGACGCGAGCGACTTCACGTTTTACCTCGTCGGCGCGTTCGACGTGGCGGCCGTCCGCCCGCTCGTGGAGACGTATCTCGGCAGCCTCCCGGCGCTTCACCGGAACGAGGAGCCGCGCGACGTGGGCATCCGCCCGCCCAAAGGCGTCGTCGAGAAGGCGGTGTTCAAGGGGAAGGAGCCGAAGAGCCGCGTGCAGATCGTGCTCACGGGCGAGGCGCCGTGGTCGAACGAGAACCGCCGCCTGCTCCGCGTGGTGACGGACGTGCTCAGCCTCCGGCTCCGCGAGGTGCTCCGCGAAGACCTCGGCGGCGTCTATGGCGTGAGCGTCGACGGCGCGCTCTCGAAGGAGCCGTACGAGGGGTACCGCGTCAGCATCAGCTTCGGCTGCGCCCCCGAGCGCGTGGACGAACTGACCCGGACCGTCTTCGAGGAGATGGCGCGCCTCCGCACCGCAGGCACGACGGAGACGTACCTCGTCAAGGCGCGGGAGGCGGCCCTCCGGCGGCATGAGGTCGGCCTCGAACAGAACGGCTACTGGCTCGGCTCGCTCATGTTCTCGGACGAGTACGGCCTCGACCCGACCGACATCCCCGACGGCGCCCCCCGCTTCTACGAACACCTCACCCTCGACGCCATCCACGAAGCCGCCCGCACCTTCCTCGACCCGACCAATTACGTGCGCGTGGCGCTCTACCCCGAGGATTTTGCGCGGTGAGCCTTCGCGGGAGGGCATCCTCCTCCGATGCCTCGACGCTCGATGACGGGCGGGCGCAGACCCCGGGCTGCTCCCTCGAACCCCTCCGGGCGCCACGCTCCCTTTGCCACGCGCGCGTGCTTCGAAGCCGGGAACCCGCCGTGGGAGCACGGTGCGCAGCCGGAGCGGTATGTGGGCGCGCTCATCCGTCCGCTTCAAAATACGCCCGGATGATGCGTTTGTACACCGCCACGGCGCGTGCGACCTCGGCCAAGGCGATGTGCTCGTCGGCGGTGTGGGAGCGGGCGCTCCGGCCCGGCCCGATCTTCACCGTGGGCACGTCGGCGAGGAAGATCCAGTCCGACGTGGTGGGCGAGCCGAAGGGGCGGGCGTCCGGGACGGCGCGGCGGCACGCCCCGACGATGCGCGCCGTCACGGGCGTGGCCGTCGGGATGAGCCGCTTGCTGTAGACCTCCACCTCCGACTCCACGGCGGCGGCGACCATGGCGGCGATCTCCTCGTGCGTGTAAGCGGGCGTCGAGCGGACGTCGAGCGTGACGGTGCACCGGTCGGGGATGACGTTGTTCTTCGCCCCGCCTTCGATGACGGTGGCGTTGAGCGTGGGGCGTCCGAGGAAAGGGTCCTCGCGGGCGAACGGAAGCTTTTCGAGCGCGAGGACGTCGCGGGCGGCGCGGAGAATGGCGTTGTCGCCGAGGTGGGCGCGGGCGGCGTGCGTCGAGCGGCCGTGGGCGTGGAGCTTGAGGATGAGCAACCCTTTCTGCGCCACGCACGGCTGAAGGCCGGTCGGCTCGCCGACGAGGGCGGCGTGGAGCGGGGGAAGATGCGGGCGGAGCGACTGCAGCCCGTTGTATCCGCCGCCGCCCTCCTCGCACGCCGTCAGCGCCACGAGCACGCGGCCGCCGGGCGGAAGCCACCCCTCGCGGGCCAGCTCGAGAAGCGCCGTCGTCATCGCCGCTCCGCTCGCCTTCGCGTCGACCGAACCGCGCCCGTACAGAAGCCCGTCCACCTCCACCGGCTCGAACGGATCGTACGGGTGATCGCGCGAGGGCGGCACCACATCGAGGTGCGAGTTGAGCAGCAGCGTGTGCTCCCCTTCGCCGAGCCGGAAGTACACGTTGTTCTCGTGCCGCCCGACGGGGATGCCGGCGGCGCGGACGTAGGCCT
>JALSSK010000463.1 GCA_026984335.1 Rhodothermales bacterium | reverse complement strand
ACGCTCGAATGATCCGGCGCAGGCGACGACCGTTCAAACTACCACCGAACCGATAGACCATGCCGGTCGTTTCGACAAAAACCTGGCGAAGACCTCCCGTCTCCGTCATCGTCGCCGCCTGCGGGCTTTTGTCCGTATATTGAGAAATCGGAAACGCTTCCGATACCAGACACCGCATCTTTCCCGAAGCCTGGAGGCTAACCTTTGAAAACCCCGTATGGAAACATTGTCGGCTGGGGCAAATACGCGCCCGAGCGCATCGTGACGAACGACGACCTTGCGCAGCGGGTCGATACGAGCGACGAATGGATCCGCGCCCGCTCCGGCATCCGCGAGCGCCGGATGGTCGGTGAGGACGAGCACACCTCGACGATGGCCGTGGGAGCCGGCCGCGAAGCGCTCGAAAGAGCCGGACTCACGGCCGCCGACCTCGACCTGATCATCGTGGCCACCTCCAGCCCGGACTACCTCACGCCGCCGGTCTCGAGCCAGGTTCAAGACCTCCTCGGCGCTTCGTGCGGGGCGTTTCAGGTGGTCGTCGGATGCACGGGCTTCGTCTACAGCCTCGCCATCGCCCAGCAGTTCATCGCCACGGGCGCGTGCCGGACGATCCTCGTCGTCGGGGCGGAGCTGACGAGCCGGTGGATCGACTGGGAGGACCGCGCCACGTGCGTGCTCTTCGGCGACGGCGCGGGAGCGGTCGTCCTCCAGGCCTCCGACGAGCCTTCGGGCGTGCTCGCCTTCGTCCTCGGCTCCGACGGCTCCGGGGCCGAGCACCTCATCGTCCCCGGCGGCGGCGTGGCCCACCCGCCCTCGCACGAGACCGTCGACGCCCGCCTCAACTACGTCCGCATGAACGGACGTGAGGTGTTCAAGTTCGCCACGCGGAAGATGCCCGAAACGCTCGAAGCGGTGCTCGGCAAGGCCGGGCTGACGGTGGACGATCTGGACCTGCTGATCCCCCATCAGGCCAACCTCCGGATCATCGAATATGCCGCCGGGCAGCTCGGCATCCCGATGGAGAAGGTGGTCGTGAACGTGGACCGGTACGGCAACACGTCGGCGGCCTCGATCCCGCTGGCGCTCTGCGAGGCGCTCGACGAAGGCCGCGCCCGCCCCGGCGACACGCTGGCGCTCGTGGCCTTCGGCGCGGGGCTGACGTGGGCCTCGGCCGTCGTCCGCCTCGGCCTTCACACCCCGGCCTTCCGAACCCCGGCGACCGCGGCGGAAGCCGTCTCGTAAGACGAACTCGGGGTGACGAATGGTTTGGGGGGAAGGGCGACCGGCCGGCCGCCCTTCGCGGGGTATGGAACCCTCCCGCCAAACGATTCCCGCGTCCCGGACGTCCGGCGTCTGATCTCCGGCGGCGCGGCATCCCGACGATCTTTTTCCCGGCGCAATAGTTAGCGATGCTCAGCCTATGCACCGGAACGGCGAAACGATGACGACCACGGCGACGGACAGTGTCTTGCTCTCATGGGTGGATCTGCGGACGGATCCGTATGCGCGGGGCCGCGACGGCGAGCGCGAGGTCGGCCCCACGCTGACGCTCCTCTTCGACCCCGAGTCCCCTTATCGCGGGCGCATCTCGAACGTCGTCCTCTTTTACCGGAAGCCCACTCACGACCCGAAGCGGCACGAGGACTTCGCCGCCGCCGACGCGACGCGGAAAGAGATCGAACGCCTCGGGGCGAAGCGGCGCATCCGCGTCGAGCTCGTGCCGTGGCACGGCGAAGATCCGACCGACCATCGCAACATTTTTGACTTCCTCAGCCCCCGCGTGGCCGAACTCGGGGAGCGTTTCGCCGGGCAGCCGCTCGTCGTCCACATCAGCCCCGGCACCCCGGCGATGCAGACGGTGTGGGTGCTCATGGCCGAGATGGGGCTCATCCGCCCTCCGTTCACGGCGGTGAAGAGCCTCCGGCGCGCGCACCGGGCGGGCCGCCCCGCCGTCGTCCCCGTCAGCCTCGACATCCCGACCTTCTACAAGGCCTTCCACAAGGCGCGGCCCCGGCACGTGGCCTCGGCCGAGGACGTGGTGCTCTTCGACCCCCGCCGCTTCGTCTCCGAGAAGCTCAAGCGGCTCTATGCCGACGCGCGCCGCTTCGCGCAGCTCAACGTGCCCATCCTCATCCTCGGCGAGCGCGGCACGGGCAAAACCACCCTCGCCTCGTGGATCCGGAGCAACAGCCCCTTCCGCGAGCCGAAGAAAGACGCCTCGTGGCCGTCGGTGCCGTGCAGTCAGTACAGCCCCGAGACGATGCGCGCCGAGCTTTTCGGCTACGTCAAGGGCGCGTTCACCGACGCCAAGCAGGACACCGAGGGCCTCCTCCACGCCGCCCACGGCGACACCCTCTTCCTCGACGAGATCGGCGACATCTCGCGCGACCTCCAGCGCATGCTCATCCGCGCCCTCGAAGAGAAACGCTTCTCCCGCGTCGGCGCGACGACGCCCGAGACGAGCGCCTTCCGCCTCCTCACGGCCACGAACATGCCGTGGGACGACCTCAGGGAGCGCCTCGACGCCGACTTCCTCGACCGCATCAGCGTGCTCCGCCTGGAGATGCCGCCGCTCCGGGAGATGCGCGAGGATCTGCCGTGGCTCTGGCGGCACATCTTTCAGGAGGCGCTCAAGAGGGCCGGCATGCCTCCGGCGCGCGTCCGGCTCACCCCGGCCGATCACGAGCGGGTGGTGCGGCGCCTCCGCGAGCATCCGCTCCCCGGCAACCTCCGCGACCTCTTCCGCACGGCCTACCACCTCCTCGCCGCCTGCCTCGACGAGCCGGACCCTCACACCGGCGACGACCGCGTCGGCTATGCGCTCGAACAGGCGCTCTCGGCCCCCGCCGCCGCCACGAACCGTCTCGCCGAAGCCGTCGCCGGGGCCTTCGCCCACGCGGAGCCGCTCGACCACCTCATACCCGACGGAGCGCCCGTCTCCACGCGCGACGTCGAGCGGGCGTTCCGCCGGTACCTCGCCGAGGAGTTCCGACGCATCGCCCGCCTGCGCGGCGTCAAGCCGCAGGACCTGTGCGACGTGACCGACCGCACGCTTCAAAAATGGGTCAAAGGCGAATCGTGAACCCCACCCGGCGCCCTCCTTTCCCGGGCGGTGTGCCGGGCGGGGCGCATACATCCTTCGGCTTCGTCCTTCGGGTTTGATGCCATTCTTTGGAGAGCGGCGACCGGTCGTTGGAGTGAGGGACGTGCTTTTCCGGCGTCCTCGGGAAAAGACACGCGCTTCGCACCGGACGAACGATTCTTCTTTCCGGTGAAAGACCGGAGCGCCCGCGCCCGGTTCTGACGCCGCGAAAGGCACGTTTGCGTGGCCGGGGCGGGTTTCGGTATGCGCTTTGACCCGTCAGCCGGGCGAACGACGCCCCGCACCCGACGCCGACGCTCATGAACCGGATCGCTTCCGCTTTCGCTTTTCGCCTGTGGCCGCTCGCCGGCCTCCTCGCTTTGTTCGCGCTTGCCGCCTGCTCGTCCACCCGTCCGGCGGGTCCGCGCTCGTGGAGCGGCCCGGCCGAGCGCCCCGCCCGCACCGGCGAGACGCGCGCCCAAGCGCGCCCGAACGCTTCGGCCAAGACGCCGGACGACGCGCCTCCGGAAGAGGCGTCGGGGCCGGACGTGATGATGCTCCGAGCCGGGATCTATGACGCGATGTCGCGGGTGAGCCTCGCGCAGGCCGCCGGCGACACCGAAGGCGTCGAGGCCGCGCTCGACGAAGCCATGAACGGCATCCGGAAGCTCGCCGCCACCCCCGCCGCCCTCGACGACGCCGAGATGCGCGAACTCTACCGCTCCGTCGTCACCGCGTACGAGCAGTATTACGGCGTCCCGGACACGCTTCAGACCGAGTACGGCGCCATCTTCGCCTTTCGCGACGCCATGTTCTCGGCCATGAACGACCTCGACGAACCGCTCCTCGAAGACGTCATGCTCCCGGACGTGCAGCCCGTAGCGATGACCATCCCGCTGCACCGGAACCGCCTCGTCGAACAGAGCATCCGATATTTGCTCAAGGAGCCCGACAAACACCTCCACCACTGGCTCAGCCGCTCGGCGACCTACTTTCCCATGATCGAACGGATCCTCCGTGAAGAGGGCGTGCCCGAGGAACTGAAATACCTCGCGATGATCGAGAGCGGGCTCAATCCGCGGGCGCGGAGCCGGGCGAGCGCCGTCGGGATGTGGCAGTTCATGTCGGCCACGGGGCGGGCCTATGGGCTGAAGGTGGACCACTGGGTGGACGAGCGCCGCGACCCCGAGAAGGCCACGCGGGCGGCGGCCCGGCACCTCCGCGATCTGTACGAGGCGTTCGGCAACTGGCATTACGTGCTCGCCGCGTACAACAGCGGCGCGGGGCGGGTGCGTCGGGCGATGCGGCGGGCGGGCGTCTCCTCGGCGAAGGAGACCGAGGTGTGGAAGATCTACCCGTACCTCCCGCGCGAGACGCGGAATTACATTCCCATGTTCATGGCGACGGTGATGGTAGCCTCGGATCCCGCCGCCTTCGGCGTGAAGGACGTGCGTCCCGGCCCGCGATACACGTACGACGTGGGCGCCGTCGAGGGCATGATCGATCTCCGCGCGGTGGCCGAGATGGCGGGGACGGACGTCGAGACGATCCGCGCGCTCAACCCCGAGCTCCGGCAGTGGACGACGCCGCCGGCGAACGCGCCGTACCGCCTCCGCCTGCCCCGGGGCACGCGCGAGCGCTTTGCCGAGGCCTATGCCGCGCTCCCCGACGAACGCAAACGGAGCGTCGCCACGTACACCGTCCGCCGCGGCGACACGCTCGGCAAGATCGCCCGGCGCTACGGCGCCACGGTGGCGGCGCTCAAAGACGTGAACGGGCTCCGGAACACGACCATCCGGACGGGGCAAACCCTGCGCGTGCCGGTCCCGTACGAGACGTACGCCGGCGCAACCGACGCCCCCGAGGCTTCGCCGCCCGCCCGGAGCCCCGCCGCGACGCCCGTGGTGGAGGCCTCGATGGCGGTCCCGACGCCCGCCGCGACCCCGCCCGCCGGCACGCGCGTCCGATACCGCGTCCGCCGCGGGGACAACCTCACCGGCATCGCCCGGAAATACGGCGTCACGGTGGCCGACCTCCGGCGGTGGAACGACCTCGCGGGCAGCCGCATCAACGCCGGACAGACCCTGACGATCTTTCCCGGCGGCGACGCCTCCCCGGCGCCGACGGCGACCTCGCACAGGGTCCGCCGCGGGGACAACCTGACGAAGATCGCGAAGAAGTACGGCGTCACGGTGGCCGACCTCCGGCGGTGGAACGGCCTCCGGGGCGACCACCTCCGCGTCGGGCAGCGGCTGACGGTGAAGGCGTCCGCCGCATCCTCGGGGAAGGGGCGGTGGATCTCGTACACCGTCCGGCGCGGGGACAACCTGACGAAGATCGCGAAGAAGTACGGCGCGACGACGGCGGAGGTGCGGAAGTGGAATGCCCTTCGCACGGACGCCCTCCGCGCCGGGCAGCGGCTGGCCATCTTCCTCCGATGACGCCCGCGTCGCCCGAGGCGGATCACCCACACGAATCTCCCTCCGATCATGATCGAGAAACAACGGCCCACCGCGCGAAACATCCTCGACGCCGTCGTGCAGGCCATGTACGAGGCGCAGGAGCCGCTCGACGAGGGCCTCATCCTCGTGCCGCCCGTCTTCGACGTGCTCCTTCACCCGAAGGCATATCAGGACCTGAAATCGCTCGTGCCCCGGATCAAGAAGCAGGCAAAACGGCGTCTCGACGCCGAACTCGAACGCCTCAACCGGCGGGGTTCGGAGGAGGGGTTCTTCCGGCGCGCGGCGCATCAGGCGCTTCGGTGGTTCTCCGCCGAACGCTACCTCCGGCGCGCGTACGGCGGCGCGGCCGCGTATGAACGGGCGGGAGAGGCGTGGTCCATCGACATCGGCGTGACCGCCGAGCCGGACGCGGGCCTCGACTACCTCGCCGTCGAGACCGACTTCGCGGCGCATGCGCAGACGGCGTTCAAGGGTCGCCCGACGGTGAACATCCGCCGTCGCACGGTGGTCCTTCCGGACGGGCGCTTCGAGACGGTGCTCACCACGGACCGTCCCGCGCCGCCGCTCACGCCCGGCGCGCATCGCCTGCCCGTCCCGCGCCCCGCGCCGCCGGAC
Source organism: Rhodothermales bacterium (assembly GCA_026984335.1). GTDB lineage: Bacteria > Bacteroidota > Rhodothermia > Rhodothermales > ISCAR-4553 > JALSSK01. Next base: position 1,517 of record JALSSK010000463.1, on the reverse strand, counting down.
GCGCTCGCCCGCCTGACGTATGAGGACGAGACGGGCCGCCGCGTCTTTTACATGACCACCTCTCCGATCCGCATCGGGCGGCGCGACGCCGGAAACGACGTGGACCTCGCCCTTCACGCCCTCCCCGACGTCTCGCGCGAGCACGCCCGCATCCGCCGCGGCCCGGACCGCGCCTTCGCCATCAAGGACGTGAGCCGCTTCGGCGTGACGGTCGATGGAGAGAAGATCCATCCGGGCGACCGGGAGGACGAGCGCGCGGGCTGGCATCCGCTCCCCCCGAAAGCCGAGATCGGGCTGGCCAACGTCGTTTTCATCACCTTCGAAGCCCTGTGAGCCATGTGGACCCTGATGCACTACCTCTTTCTGATGCTTTTGCTCAGCTTTGCGGGCCGCCTCACGCTCGTTCACCTTTCGGGCCGCCGGGCGCGGTGACGACCATGGACCTTTCCCCCGTGCGCCCGCCTCCCGCCGCCCCGGCTGCGCCGCGTCTCCGCGCCTTCGGCGCGACCGATCCGGGGCGGCGCGAGCGGAACGAGGACCGCTTCGTATGCGACCCCGAGGGCGGCGTCTTCATGGTCGTCGACGGCGTGGGCGGCTATGCGGCGGGCGACGTGGCCGCCGAGACGGCGCGCGAGATCGTGCACACGCGGCTGCGTGTGCGCTCCGGGACCGTCGCGGAGCGGATGCACGAGGCCATCACGACGGCGAACGAGGCCATCTTTCACCGGAGCCGCACCCACGCTTCACGGCGCGGCATGGCGTGCGTGCTCACCGCCGCCGTCGTCGAGGCGGGGGCGGTGACGGTGGGGCACGTGGGCGACGCGCGGCTGTACGTGATCCGGCGCGAGGGCCTCGAGAAAGTGACGCGCGACCATTCGCCCGTCGGCGTGCGCGAGGATGCGGGCGACCTCAGCGAGTGGGAGGCCATGCTCCATCCCCGTCGCAACGAGATCCTCCGCGACGTCGGCTCGGCCCGGCGCGCACCCGGCGACGAGGACTTCATCGACCTCTATCGCTTCCCTTTCGATCCGGAGAGCGCCCTGCTTCTGTGCACCGACGGGCTGACCGACCTCGTGCCGGGCGACGTGCTTTACGAGACCGTCATGGCGCATGCCGGGCATCCGGAGCGGAGCGTGGCGGCCCTCATCCGGCTGGCGAACCGGGCGGGCGGGCACGACAACGTCACCGTCGTCGTGGTCGAGGGCGCGCGGTTCGGGCGCGGGGCGCGGGGAGAGCATCCGCCGCCGAGACGCGCCCGCACGCCCGTGCGCCGGGCCTCGCCGGACGGCTTCCGGACGGTGCTGTGGATCTATGCATGGACGGCGGCGGTGGCCACGGCGCTGTGGGTGCTTCTGGAATGACGGGCGGCGCCTCCGTCGCGACGAAGATCAGGGCATGGGAGGGAGGGCGCATGTGAAGCGTGAAGGCCGGGTCGGCTCGGCCGGGCGCTCCCGGCGCGGGGCGATCCGCACGCCTCATCCTCCATCCACGGCGCGCTTCCGCGCCCACCCTCCCGT
>JALSSK010000462.1 GCA_026984335.1 Rhodothermales bacterium | reverse complement strand
CGAAAACGTGTGCTATCGGCGGGACGTGATGGCCGTGCTGAACATGGTGCGGCAGGGCGTCTTCGGCGAGCTCGTGCACATGGAGTGCGGGTATCAGCACGACCTCCGCAACGTCAAGTTCAACGATGGCAAGCAGCCGTACGGCGGCGGCGTCGCGTTCGGCGAGCAAGGCTTCTCGGAGGCGAAGTGGCGCACGTATCACTCCGTCCACCGCAACGGCGACCTCTACCCCACGCACGGCGCCGGTCCCGTGGCGACGATGCTCGACGTCAACCGGGGCAACCGCTTCGTCTCGCTCACGTCCACGGCCACGAAGAGCCGGGGCCTTCACAAGTACATCGTCGACCGGGCGGGCGAAGACCATCCGAACGCGAAGGTCCGCTTCAAGCTCGGCGACGTGATCACGACGGTCATCCGGACGCAAAACGACGAGTCGATCATCGTCAGTCACGATACGAACCTGCCGCGCCCGTACTCGCTCGGCTTCCGCGTGCAGGGGACCGAAGGGCTGTGGATGGACGTCAACCGGTCGATCTATCTCGAAGGCAAGAGCCCGGAGCATCGGTGGGAGCCCGCGCAGCCGTACCTCGACCGGTACGATCATCCGCTTTGGGAGAAGTACGCCTCGCTCGCCGAGGGCGCGGGGCACGGCGGCATGGACTTCTTCGTCCTTCACGCCTTCGTCGAGTCCGTCAAGCGCCGGGAGCCGACACCGCTCGATGCGTACGATGCGGCGGCGTGGAGCGCCATCAGCCCGCTCTCGGAGCGCTCCATTGCCGCCGGAGGCGCGCCGCAGGCGTTCCCGGATTTCACGCGCGGAAGGTGGATGAAACGCAACCCCGTCTTCGCCCTCGACGACTCGTATTGACGCGCCCGGTTCAGGCGTCCACTTCGATGACCTGGGTGCCGGCCATCTCGTCGCCCAGACGACGGCCTCGCGGGTCGGTGACGACCTTGTAGACCTCGTACAGCCCGATGACGCCGGCGGCGATTCCGAGGATCGTGCCAAGCCCGAAAAAGGCGCTGGAGGAGAGCCCGCCGAGCGCCCACATCCAGTTGCGGCGGAAGGAGGCTTCGAGATCCATCGGCGCGCCGTCGAGCCTGACGGGGCGGAGCTTCATGATCCGCTTTCCGAGGGAACGCTGATCCATGAAGTCGAGCGAGAGCCCGTCGCGGACGAGGAAATAGAGCGCGCCGGTGATGCCGCCGAGCGCGCCGGAGAGGAGGCCGACGAGCATGGCGGCAAAGGCGGCCACGAGGCCGTCGAGGAAATGCGCGATGAAGCGCTTGACGAGGTTGGCTTTCGGATACTCCGTTTCCTGAGGCAGGTCCTCGAGGAGGGCGTCGAGGGCGGTTTCCGGTTCGGAGGGTCGATGCTTCGTTTCCATGGCGCAGGGGGCGTGATGGGAGAAGACGCGTGCTCGGGTTCGTACGAAGCCCTGCCCCGAATCGTTTCGGTGTGATCGCTCGCGAAGCGCGGCGCGCGCGGAGGAACGCGGCTCCGGCTATCGCTCGTCGATGGGCTTGACCTTCAGGTCGCGCGGGCCCACGTATTCGGCGCGGGGACGGATGAGACGGTTCGCCCTCCACTGTTCGAGCAGGTGCGCCGTCCATCCGG
>JALSSK010000461.1 GCA_026984335.1 Rhodothermales bacterium | reverse complement strand
CCACGGTGGCCGGGGTGCTGCTCGCGCTCACCATACCGGCGCGACGCCGCATCGACACGCACGAGTTCATGGCGCGGGGGAAGGAGCTGCTGCGCGTGTTCGCGCGGGACGTGCAGCCGGGGCGGAGCGAGCCGAGCACGGACCAGCGCGACGCCCTCCACGCACTGGAGGTGACGTGCCGCCATGCCGAGACGCCGCTCATCCGGATGGAGCATGCCCTCCACGGCTGGGTCGCCTTCCTGATCATCCCGCTCTTCGCCCTGGCCAACGCCGGGGTGGCGCTTGGCGGCGACCTCGGCGCAGCCTTTGGCAACCGGGTCACGCTCGGCATCGTGCTGGGGCTGTTCGTCGGCAAGCAGATCGGCGTGACCGGCTTTGCCTGGCTGGCCGTGCGTCTGGGCTGGGCCGTCCTGCCGGCCGGGGTGACGTGGCGGCAGATCTATGGCGTGAGTTATCTTTGCGGCATCGGGTTCACCATGTCTCTGTTCATCGCCAACCTCGCCTTTGCCGAGGCGGCCTTGCTCGATAGTGCCAAGGTGGGGATCCTGGCGGCCTCGCTCGTGGCCGGCCTGGGTGGATGGTTCATGCTCACGCGCAGCGCAAACGGAACGGCGGCGCGCTCCACCCCGCAAGCTACTTGACCATGTCCTATCCCATCCTGGCCGTAAGCCTGCCGTTCCTCGGCGAGATCGTGGCGCTCCTTGCCGGGAGCGTGCTCATCGCCTACCTGTGCCACCGCATTCGGCTGGTGCCCATCGTGGGCTTCCTGCTGGCAGGGGTGGTCGTTGGCCCGACGGCGCTGGGGCTGGTGACGGACCAGGCCCTCATCGACGGCATGGCCGAGGTGGGTGTGATCCTGCTGCTGTTCACCATCGGCGTCGAGTTCAGCCTGGAGCGGCTCGATCGCATCCGCCGCCTCATCTTCTTCGGCGGCGGTATGCAGGTGGGCCTGACGGTGCTGGTGGTGATGCTGGCGCTGCTGGCGGCGGGGGTCGCCTGGCCCGTGGGCGTCTTCACGGGGTGCCTGGTGGCGCTCAGCAGCACGGCCATCGTGCTGAAGCTGCTCGACGACCGCGACGAGGCCGACACCCCGGGGGGGCGGATGGCCCTGGCGATCCTCATCTTCCAGGACCTGGCCATCATCCTGATGGCGCTTCTCGTGCCGATGCTCGGCGGACAGGGCGGCACCCTGCCGGCGCTCGTCCGGGCCTTCGCCGAGGCGGTGCTGCTGATCGCGGCGGTGCTCGTGGTCGCCCGGAAGGTGTTGCCGCCGCTGCTCGAGCGCATCGCCCGCACACAACGCTCCGAGCTGTTCCTCCCGGCGGTGGTGACGATCTGCTTCGGGACGGCGTGGCTGACGAGCCTGGCAGGGGTGAGCCTGGCCCTGGGGGCCTTTCTGGGGGGGCTCGTCGTCAGCGAGAGCCGCTACAGCGCCTACGCCCTGAGCGAGATCCTCCCCCTGCGCACCCTCTTCAGCGCTGTCTTCTTCGTATCGGTCGGGATGTTGCTCGATGTCGGTTTCTTGCTGGACAACCTGCCGCTGGTGCTCGGTGTGGCCGGGACGGTGCTGCTGGTGAAGGCGGGGCTGACGATGCTCACGGTGCGGGCCGTGGGGTACCCGATGCGTGTGGCGGTGGTGGTGGGGCTGGGGCTGGCCCAGATCGGGGAGTTCTCGTTCGTGCTGGCCCGGGCCGGGGAGGGCGTCGGGTTGACGCCGGCCGGGCTGGGAGCCGACGGCGCTCAGACGTTCATCGCCGTGACGGTGTTGCTGATGGCCGCCACCCCCTTTCTCCTGCACGTCGGGCATCGCCTGGCCGGATGGATGGTGCGCTCGGAACGTTTTGCCGGCGACCTGCCGGCGAGCAACGAGGCGGCCGCTCCACCGCTGGAGGACCACGTCATCATCGTCGGCTATGGCCCCGCCGGCGAGCGGCTGGCGCAGGTGCTCAAGGATACGGGTCTGCCCTTCGAAGTCATCGAGATGGACCCGGTGCTGGCGGACCGCGCCGAAGAGGACGGCTTCCACGTGGTGCGGGGCGACGTCGGCCGCCCCCACATCCTCGAACACGCGGGCATCGACCGGGCCAAGCTGCTGGTGGTCGTCATCAACGACGAGGCGGCCACGCTGCGCATCGTGGAGGTGGCCCACTACCTCAACCCTACCGTCCAGATCATCGCCCGTACCCGCTTCCTCGACCACATCGAGCGGCTCCACCGGGCCGGCGCGGACATCGTCGTGCCCGAAGAGCTGGAGACGTCCGTGCGCATCTTCACCAATGTGCTGGCCGCCTATATGATTCCCCCGGACGAGATCAACCGCAAGGTGGCGGTCCTCCGCTCGGGCGACTACCAGGTCTTCCGCAGCCGGCTTCACGAGGCCCACATGATGGTGCTGCAGGGACTCGACGAGGAAGGGCTGCATACCCGCGCCGTGGCCGTGCGGCCGGGCGCCCCCGTGGCCGGCAAGACGCTCGCCGAACTGGGTTTGCGGCAGCGCTACAACCTCACCGTCCTGGCCGTCCGCCGCGACGGCCGCACCATCGCCAACCCTTCGGGCGACTTCCGCATCGAGCCCGGCGACCGGCTGGTGCTCATCGGGCAGGCCGAGCAGTTCACCCACTGCGCCGACCTCTTCCGCGGAGCCCCGCCGCCGGCCGTCTCGGCCTGAAGACTCGGCCATTTTTCACGGCTACCGCCTGTATCGCTTCCGGCGATTGCCTATCTTGCCCGTTCCGCCACGCGGCGCGCGGCGGCCGTCCTCAAGCATCCCATCTACACGCACGCAGCGGATGAGGACGGGACGGAGCGCCACGGTCTGGGATGCGTATCCGTTTGGTCGACGCGATGCCGTGAGACGATGCTGCGTCCGTCCCCCCATCTTCCTCCATCTTCCTTTCCATGCACGATTCGATGCGGCAGTATCACCTCTCTCTCGACGAATCCGAAGCTCCCGCCTCGCGCGAGGAGGCCGAACTGATCCTCGAAGGCCTCAACCCGGCGCAGCAGGAGGCCGTCCGCGCCGCCGACGGGCCGGTGCTCATCATCGCCGGGCCGGGCTCGGGGAAGACGCGCACGCTCACGCACCGCATCGCCTATCTCATCGCCGCCGGGAAGGCGCGCCCGTTCGAGATCCTCGCGCTCACCTTCACGAACAAGGCCGCCCGCGAGATGAAAAGCCGCGTCGAGAAGCTCGTCGGGCCGGAGAAGGCGCGCGGCATGTGGATGGGCACGTTCCACGCCACGTTCGCCCGCCTGCTCCGCATCGAAGGGGAGAAGATCGGCTATACGTCCGACTTCACGATCTACGACACCGACGACAGCCGGCGCATCCTCCGCGAACTCATGAATCGCTACAACATCGATCCGAAACAGTTCAACGTTCGGACGATGCACGCGCTCATCTCGAGCGCGAAGAACAGGATGGTCATGCCCGGCGAGTACGCCCGCCTCGTCGCCTCGCCGATGCAGGAGAAGGCGGCCCTCCTCTACGGGCCCTATCAGGAGACGCTCCGCAACGCCAACGCGATGGACTTCGACGACCTCCTCCTCAAACCCATCGACCTCTTCAACCTGCATCCGGACGTCCTCGCGAAATATCAGGAGCGCTGGCGGTATCTCCACATCGACGAGTATCAGGACACGAACCACGCGCAGTATCTCCTGGCCGGAATGCTCGCGGCGAAGCACAAAAACCTGTGCGTGGTGGGCGACGACGCGCAGAGCATCTATGCCTTCCGGGGCGCGGACATCACGAACATCCTCTCATTTCAGCGCGACTACCCCGAGGCCGTCACCGTCCGCCTCGAACAAAACTATCGCTCGACGAAGGCCATCCTCAGCCTCGCCGACTCGATCATCAAAAACAACAAGGATCAGCTCGAGAAGTCGCTCTGGACGGAGAACCGCGACGGCGAGCCGGTCATCGTCAAGGAAGCCGTCTCCGAGCGCGACGAGGCGCAAAAGGTCGAGCGCACGATCCGCGATCTCCACGTGCGGATGGGCTATTCGTTCAAGGAGTTCGCCGTGCTCTACCGGACGAACGCGCAGAGCCGCTCGCTCGAAGAGGCGCTCCGGCGGGGCGGCATCCCGTACCGCGTCGTCGGCGGCGTCTCGTTCTATCAACGCCGCGAGATCAAGGATGCGCTGGCGTACCTCCGCCTCGTCGTCAACCCGAACGACGTGGCGAGCCTCCGGCGCGTGATCAACTATCCGACGCGCGGCATCGGGGGGAAGACGCAGGAGGTCATCTTCGGCTATGCGCGCCGCGAAGGCATCGGCGTGTGGCAGGCGCTCGAACGCATCGAGGAGGCGGGCTTGCCCGCGCGCGCGCAGAATGCCGTGGAGCGCTTCCGCTTTCTCATCGCCAAGTATGCCGCGCAGGCGAACAGCCGCCCCGCCGACGAACTGGCGCGCGAGCTCATCGGCGAGTCCGGCATCCTCGACGACCTCCGCCGCGACCATACGCCGGAGAACCTCGTCCGGTGGGAGAACGTGAACGAACTCATCAACGCCATCGCCGAGTTCACGGCGGGCGCGGGCGAGCAGGCGACCCTGAGCGTGTTCCTTCAGGAGGTCTCGCTGCTGACCGACGCCGACGCGGCCGCCGAGGACGAGAGCCGCGTCACGCTGATGACGCTCCACGCGTCGAAAGGGCTGGAGTTTCCGGTCGTCTTCATCACCGGGCTGGAGGAGGGGCTGTTTCCGCTCGCGGCGGCGGCGCAGGACCGGAAGGAGCTCGAAGAGGAGCGGCGGCTCTTCTATGTGGGCGTCACGCGGGCCGAGTCGCACCTCTACCTGACGCACGCGCGCAGCCGCTACCGCTACGGCGAACAGCAGGCCGCCGTCCGCAGCCGGTTCCTCGACGAGGTCGATCCCTCGATGATCCGCACCGAGGCCGGCGCCGCCTTCACCCCCCGCACGGACCGCTTCCGCTCGCGCCCCGGCGGCGCGCCCGCGTACGAGAGCGTCGATCCCCACTATTACCGCAAGAACCTGCGCGGCGAGGCGGGCAAGCCCCGAAGCGCACGGGCGAAGAGGAAGCCGGCGGCCTCGGGCGGACGGCGCATCGTCTACGACGAAGGCGAGGGCGGGCAGTTCTCGCCGGGCATGCGTGTGGAGCACCCGCTCTTCGGAGAAGGCAAGGTGCTCTCGGTCGAGGGCGCGGGCGATCAGGCAAAAGCACTCGTATTTTTCAAGGAAGTCGGGCAGAAAAAGCTGATGCTCAAGTTTGCCAAACTACGGCGCATCGGGTGAGGTGCGGGCCGCCGGGGTGCAGGGGATGGCCGGGCTGTGTTCCTGGTGAAGGGTCCGGCGGAGATCAGTCGAATTTCTGAGCACATTGCCGTATGCCGGCGCTGCCTATTGCTGCGCGCGTTGAAGCTTGTGAGCGAAGGCGAGGCAGGCGAGCGTCGTGCCCAGCACGCCCCACCCGGCGATGACGGTCAGTATCGGGCGAAGGATTTCGGGTTCGAACACCTTCAGGGCAAGGGGATAGACGAGTACGGTGGCCGTCACGATGACCGGCGATACCCATAGTGGGGTGAGCAGCATCGCCCGCCGCTTCCGCTTGATCCAGGCGGCTAATTGCCCGGGGGATGGCGGGCGGTTCAGAAAGTCGCGCACGTCCTCACGCCAGAAGAGCGATTGTGCCACTGCCGTCAATGGGGCTCCCATACATGCGATTCCGTAGATGGCGAACCCGGTCAGGGCCCAGGCAGGCGACGAGGGCGTCGAGGGGTCCAGCACCCATCCGATCAAAAGCGGAATGCTGATCGCGCCTAAGACAAATGTGCCCGCCACGATCCCCAGGCGCAGTAAGGTGGTGCGAAGGGAGTCGCGACGGGCATCTGAGGCAGGTTCAAGCGGCACGTTCAGTTCTGCCGCCAGTCGTTCCAGAGTAGTGTGCATGCAATCTTTCTCGCTAAGGTCTCAGGGGGCGAGGGGCGCTCCGCCGCGCAGCTCCAGGTTGGATAGGGTCCACATAAGACGGCTCAGGCTAATTGGAAAAATATGAACGGCGGTATTATAAAAAAAAGAATATGTGTCAAGTCTAAAAAAAAATTATGTATCAATCTGAGCAGCGGTATCTGTGAGTATCGTTCAGGGTTTCCGACACGCTGGTCAATGGAACAGTGCTGTTGATGAAGGAGTGTTACGGGAGGTCGGGCAGAAAAAGCGCATGCGCAAGTTTGTCAATCTGCGGCGCATTGGGTAGGTTCGAGGCCGCACATCCACGCGCAAAGTCACCGGAGACGATCATGCTGAAAACCACCGCTCTGTTTTGTCTCGCCGTGCTGCTGGCCGGATGCTCCGGCGACGCGCGCGAGACGCTCGTCATCTATTCGCCGCACGGCAAGGAGATGCTCTCGCTCTATGAGGACGCCTTCGAGGCGCGCCACCCGGACGTGAACGTGCAGTGGATCGACATGGGCGGGCAGGACGCCTACGACCGCATCCGCACCGAGCGGCAGAACCCGCAGGCGAGCCTGTGGTGGGGCGGCGACGGCCCGACCTTCGACCGCGCCGCCCGCGAGGGGCTGCTCGAACCGTATACGCCCTCGTGGGCCGGAGCCGTCCCCGAAGGCGCGCATCACCCCGAGCATTTCTGGTACGCCACGTACCTCACGCCCGAGGTGATCATGTACAACAGCCGCACCCTCGCCCCCGAGGACGCGCCGAAGGACTGGGACGACCTCCTCGACCCCGTGTGGGCCGATCGGATCATCGTTCGCTATCCCCTCGCCTCGAGTACGATGCGCACCATCTGGGGCGCGATGATCATGCGGCAGCCCACCGTCGAGGACGGCTATGCGTGGCTCGCCCGCCTCGACGCAAACACGAAGACGTACACCGCCGACCCGACGCAACTCTACCTCAAGATCGCCCGCGAGGAGGGCGAGGTGACGCTCTGGAACATGCCGGACACGTACATCCAGACGGAGATCAACGGCTATCCGTTCGACTTCGTGATCCCTGCCTCCGGCACGCCTGTGCTCAACGACGGCATCGCGCTCGTCAAGAACGGACCGAACCTCGAACGGGCAAAGCAATTCTACGAGTTCGTCACCTCGGACAGCGCGCTCGTCCGGCAGGCGCGCGCGTTCTACCGCATTCCCGTCCGCACCGACCTCGACGCCTCGCTCCTGCCCGAATGGATCACCCGCGCCGAGATCAAGCCGATGCCCATTGATTGGGAACGCCTCACGATGGAGGGCGCGAAGTGGATGCAGTATTGGGATGAGCACATCAAAGGGCGCGGCGCGGAATGGCTCCGCGAACACGGGCGGGAATGACGGCGGGAAGCGGACGGTTTCCCCAATGGAGGTTATCCGATGCCATACGATCCGGAACGACACCATCGCCGGTCCATCCGGTTGCGCGGGTACGATTACACGCAGGACGGGGCGTATTTCATCACCCTGTGCGTCCAGGACCGGGCCTGTTTGTTCGGTGAGGTGGTGAACGGGGAGGTGCGGTTGTCCGACGCCGGACGCATCGTGGCGGAGGCGTGGACGTGGTTGGCGGCGCAATACCCGTACGTCGCATTGGACGCGTGGGTCGTCATGCCCAACCATTTGCACGGGATCATCGTCATGGGGGGTGGTGACGGTGGCGGCGGTGGCGGCGATGGTGGCGATGGTGGCGATGGTGGCGGTGGTGGCGGTGGCGGCGATGGTGGCGGTGGGGGCGG
>JALSSK010000460.1 GCA_026984335.1 Rhodothermales bacterium | reverse complement strand
GAGGACCGCGACGCGCTCCTCGACCGCCTCGAGGCGATGGCCCGGCACTGGTGGAACAAGCTCGACGCCCGCTCGAAGAGCATCCTCGAAAACTGGGACGCGCTCGCCGAGGCGTACCGGCAGGACACGTACACCTACAAGGTGCGGAACCGGGAGATCACCGTGCCGCTCTTCCACGAATCGCTCTCCGGGACGAAGGTCCCGCGCGTGGCGCTCCCGCGCACCGCGGACCCCGGCGAACGGCTGCGCTTCGCGCTCCTCGAAAACCTGCCCGGATACTTCCCCTTTACCGCCGGCGTCTTCCCCTTCAAGCGCACCGGCGACGAGGACCCGACCCGCATGTTCGCGGGCGAGGGAAGCCCGGAACGCACGAACCGGCGCTTCCACCTCGTCTCCGCCGGCATGCCCGCCAAACGCCTCTCCACCGCGTTCGACTCGGTGACGCTCTACGGCTTCGACCCCGACGAACGGCCCGACATCTACGGGAAAGTCGGCAACTCGGGCGTCTCCATCTGCACGCTCGACGACGTGAAGAAGCTCTATTCCGGCTTCAACCTGTGCGACCCGAAGACGAGCGTCTCGATGACCATCAACGGCCCCGCTCCGATGATGCTCGCGATGTTTCTCAACACGGCCATCGATCAGCAGGTCGAGTACTACCTCCGGGAGCAGGGGCGATGGGACGCGGCCGATCGCGTCATCACCGAAACGCTCGGCCCGGAACGGCCCGCATACGTCCCGTATGGTCCGGGCGGTCCGGAAGAGGGCCTGCCCGAGACGCACGACGGCTCCGGTCTCGGACTGCTCGGATGCACCGGCTCCGACCTCGTAGACTGGGGTGTGCTCTCGGCGGAGGAATATGAGGCGATCCGCGAACGGGCGCTTCGCGTCGTGCGCGGGACCGTGCAGGCGGACATCCTGAAGGAAGATCAGGCGCAGAACACGTGCATCTTCTCGACCGAGTTCTCCCTCCGCGCCATGGGAGACATGCAACAGTATTTCATCGACCACGACGTTCGGAATTTCTACTCGGTCTCGATCTCCGGCTATCACATCGCCGAGGCCGGCGCGAACCCGATCACGCAGCTCGCCTTCACGCTCTCGAACGGTTTCACGTACGTCGAATACTATCGCTCGCGCGGGATGGACGTGGACGCCTTCGCGCGGAACCTGTCGTTCTTCTTCTCGAACGGCATGGACCCGGAATACAGCGTCATCGGGCGCGTGGCGCGGCGCATCTGGTCCGTGGCGATGCGGGAGAAGTATGGCGCGAACGAACGCAGCCAGAAGCTGAAGTACCACATCCAGACGTCGGGCCGAAGCCTGCACGCGAAGGAGATCCAGTTCAACGACATCCGCACCACGCTCCAGGCCCTGCTGGCGATCTACGACAACTGCAACTCCCTCCACACGAACGCCTACGACGAAGCCATCACTACGCCGACGGAGGAAAGCGTGCGGCGAGCCATCGCCATCCAGCTCATCATCAACCGGGAGTTCGGCATGGCGAAGAACGAGAACCCGCTTCAGGGCGCGTTCATCGTCGAGGAGCTGACGGACCTCGTCGAGGAAGCGGTGCTCCGCGAATTCGAGCGTCTCAACGACCGGGGCGGCGTGCTCGGGGCGATGGAGACGATGTATCAACGGGGCAAGATTCAGGAAGAGTCGCTCCATTACGAGCGTTTGAAGCACTCCGGCAAGCTTCCCGTCATCGGCGTCAACACGTTTCTTCCGAAGAACGGCCAGAGCGGGGAAGACAAGGGGCCGGTGGCGCTGATGCGCTCGACGGAAGAGGAGAAGCGCCGTCAGATCGAGATGCTTCGCGCCTTCCAGCGACGAAACGCCGGGCGGGCGACGGCGGCGCTCGAGACGCTCAAGGAAACGGCCCGCTCCGGCGGCAACGTCTTCGAGGCGCTCATGGAGACCGTCAAAGTGTGCTCGCTCGGCCAGATCACGCAGGCGCTCTTCGAGGTCGGCGGGCAGTACCGGCGCAACATGTGACGCGCGCACCGAAACGCCGTGATCCGCTCGGAGGCGTGACGCCGTGTTTCCGGCGGGAATGATCGGCGTCTCGCACCTTTGCGGAGCATGGCCCCCATGCGTGCGCATCCTCCGGACTCTCGGGGCGTACGGAGCAACCGGAGCGCCGATCAGCTTCCGGCCTACGACGGACCGCCTCGATGCGCTCCCTTTTTTATCCTTACCATCAACGGGAAATCAAACCTATGAACCTCTTCCAGAAAACCGTCGGGTCGATGCTTCTGCTCACGGTGCTCGTGGCCTCGGCGGCCTTCCACAACGACAAAGTCACGTTCCGTCTCCACCTGAAGGAAGGCGACTCGTACCGGCTCTACAACCTCATCGATCAGGACATCAACCAGGTGGTCATGGGGCAGGAGCAGGCCGTCAAACAGAAAATCGGGATGGGCTACCGGTACGACGTGCTCAGCGCCGACGACGGCGTCTACCGGGTGAAAGTCACCTATTACCGGATCTATTTCGAACAGTCCGGTCCGATGGGCGACATCCTTTACGATTCGGAAAACCCGCCGGAGACGCTGCCGATGCAGGCGAAGGGGTTTGCCGGGCTTCAGGGCCAGAGCCTGACGCTGACGTTCAACGAGATGGGACTCGTGCAAGACGTTGCCGGCGTGGATGAGATGCTGGCGAACGTCATGAAACAGTTCGAGGAGATTGACCCCACCATGAAAGCGCAGGTGGAACAGGGGTTGCGGCGGCAGTTCGGAGCCGAGGCGATCAAGTCACAGATGGAAACGATGTTCGCCATCTACCCCGAGGAGCCGGTCGGCGTCGGAGACACGTGGTCGAAAGACATCGTGCTCAACACCGGACTCCCGCTTAAAATCGCCACCACGTACCGGGTGGAGACGATCGAAGGCGGCCGGGCAGAGCTCTCCGTCCGGAGCAACATCACGGCGGCGAGCGATGAGCCGATGAACATGGGGGGGATGGAGATCGTACTCGATCTCTCGGGCACGCAGAAAGGCACGGCCGCCATGGAGGTCGGCAGCGGCATGGTCGTGGCGTCGGAGATGGAACAGCACGTCTCGGGCGACATGCTCGTCAACGACGGCGCGATGACGTGGCCGCTCGATATGAAGACGAAAAGCTCGCTCCAACTCGAACAATAGGCGTGCGCCCATACGGGTTCCGCCGGTTGACACAAAATCAGCGCCTTTTCCGTAGAGCCGGGAGAGGCGCTGGTTTTTGAGCGCCGGCATTGACTTTCTTGAGCCATCCTGCCGGAGACCATCATGTGGAAACGAATCATTCCCCTGGCCGCCCTCCTGTTTTTCGGGGCCGGATGCGCGGACGAGGTGCGCGAGGAACGCGCGCTGATCGAGCGGGCGGAAGAACGGTATGAGGAAGCGGAGGAGTGGGCGGAAAAGGCTGTGGAGGAAGGCTCCGAGGACACGTGGATCAAGGCGGAGGAAGCCCGGGAACGCGCCGAGGAAGCCTGGGAGCGCGCGCAGGAGGCCCGGGCACATCTGGCCGAAAACAAGCGGCGGCGTCTGGATGAGGACTGGGCAGCGGCGCGCGAGGCCCGGGAGGAAGCGCTCGATGCGTGGGAAGAAGCCGCGGATGTCTTCGACCGCCGCTTCGGCGACGTCCTGCGCGGCTTCGGCGAAAAGATGCGCCGGCTCGGCGATGCGTTCCGGGACGAGGGCGGCGTGAAGCCGGTCGACTGGCGAAAGCTCGAAGACCTGTTGCCTCGCCGTGCGGCCGGCATGAAGCGCGTGGATGTGGAAGGGGAACGGGTCGGCGCGCTCGGCATCCACCTCTCGAAGGTCACCGCCGAGTATGAAGACGACGACCGCGAAATGGAACTGACCATCGTCGACCTCGGAACGCTTCGCCGCGCCGCCATGACCGGGCTGGACTGGCTCGACCTGGACCTCGACCGGGAGGGGGATTGGGGCTTCGAGCGCACCCTCACCTATCGGGGCTTCCCCGCCCACGAACGGTTCGAGCGCGAAGGGTCATGGAGAACGTACGAGATGGAGATCGTCGTCGGAGAGCGCTTCGTGGTGACCGTCGAGGCGAAAGGCCGAGACCTCGACGAGAGCGACCTCGACGACCTCCGGGAAGCCATCGACTATGACGACCTCGACGCGATGAAGCGCGTGGGGAGATGAGCGAGGATGCGCGAAGCAAATTCTCAAAAGTCTAATATTTGAGCGGAATCTGTCGGTTCGGGGTTTCGTACCTTGGTCACACGCGTGGTGAGCGTCCCCGTCCCGGGCGCCCGCCGCGCGTTTTCTTGTATCCTGAAAAGATTTCTAAACGATAGATTGTCCATGCGAAGGGAGATACACAGCTGGTGGAGTCCCCGCCTCAACAAGGAAATGGAGATCGTCGCCTACGGGCATTACGGGTTTGCCGTGCTCCTTTTCCCCACCGCCGCCGCCGATTTTCTCGAATACGAACGTTTCCAGATGATCGATGCCCTCGCCCCGCTCATCGAGGGAGGACACTGCAAGGTATACTCGATCAACAGCATCAACCGGGAGAGCTGGCTCAACGACGAGATGCACCCGCGCCACAAGGCAATCCGGCATCAACAGTACAACGGCTACGTGTCCGAGGAAGTGGCGCCGTTCATCTTCAACGATTGCAAGGGCCATGTCCCGATCATCACGTCCGGGGCGTCGCTCGGCGCCCTGCACGCGCTCAACACGCTTTTCCGGCGTCCCGACCTTTTCGCGGGCACGGTTGCCATGAGCGGCGTCTATGACCTCAAAACCTACACGAAAGGCTACTGGGACGAGGACGTGTATTTCAACTCCCCTGCCGACTATGTGCCGAACCTGAACGATGAGCACATTCTGGAGCAACTCCGGCAGAAACGGATCATCATCGCTTCGGGCCAGGGCGCCTACGAGAGCCCCGAGGCCGCGAAACACTTCTCGTGGATCCTTCACACGAAAGGGATCCCGCACGAGCTGGACCTCTGGGGCTACGACATGCCGCACGACTGGCCCACCTGGCGGAAAATGCTCCCGTATTTCCTGAGCAGGATGTAGGCTCGGGCGCGGGAAGGCCGGACGCTCACGGTAGTGCTTCCACGAAGTCGTCGAGGATGTCCCGGAGCGTGGGTTCGCCGATTTCCTGAAGCTCGTATCGCGCCCGGAGCGCGGGCTTGTCGAAGGAGATGACGCGGCGGAGGTCGATGGGGGTGGCGACGAGGACGAGGTCGGCTTCGGAGCGGGTGATGGTGGCCGCGAGTTCCTCCATCTGCGTTTTCCCGTAGCCCATCGCCGGGAGCACGGGGCCGGTGGTCGGATACCGGGCGTACGTCTCGCCGATGGAGCCGACGGCGAACGGGCGGGGGTCCACGATCTCGGCGGCGCCGTACCGCCGGGCGGCGATCCATCCCGCGCCGAAAGCCATCCCGCCGTGCGTGAGCGTGGGGCCGTCCTCGACGACGAGCACCCGTTTGCCCCGAATCTGCGCGCCGTCCTCGACGAAGATCGGGCTCGCTGCTTCGATGAGGGTTGCCTCGGGGTTGAGTTCGGCGGCTATGCGGCGGGTGGTCAGCACGTCTTCGAAGGATGCCGTGTCCACCTTGTTGATCACGATCACGTCGGCCATGCGGGCGTTGGTCTCGCCGGGGTGGTAGTGGAGGGCGTGGTCCGGGCGGTGCGGGTCCATCACGACGAAGAGGAGGTCCGGGCGGAAGAAGCTGAAGTCGTTGTTTCCCCCGTCCCACACGATGAGGTCGACCTCCTCCTCGGCGCGTCGAAGGATGGCCTCGTAGTCCACGCCCGCGTAGACGATGCGCCCGGCGTCGAGGTGGGGTTCGTACTCTTCGCGCTCTTCGATGGTCGTTTCGTGGCGGTCGAGGTCCTCGTAGGTGGCAAAGCGCTGGACGGCCTGCCGCGCGAGGTCGCCGTACGGCATCGGGTGGCGCACGACGGCGACGCGCCGGCCGTGTTCGGTGAGCAGCGCGGCCACCCGGCGGCTCGTCTGGCTCTTGCCCGACCCCGTCCGCGTGGCGCACACCGCCACGACGGGCCTCGCGGAGGTGAGCATCGTCTGGCGCGGCCCGAGGATGAGAAAGCTCGCCCCGGCGGCCGTCGCGCGCGCGCCGAGGTGCATCACGTGCTCGTGCGAGACGTCGCTGTAGGCGAAGACGGCAAGGTCGACGGCGTGCGCCCGTATGAGCGCTTCGAGGTCGTCCTCGGGCACGATGGGGATGCCTTCGGGATAGCGCGGCCCGGCCAGCTCGATGGGATACCGCCGCCCCTCGATGTTCGGGATCTGCGTGGCTGTGAAGGCGACGACCTCGTACCGGTCGTCGTCGCGGAAGAAGACGTTGAAGGTGTGGAAGTCCCGGCCGGCGGCGCCGAGGATGAGGACACGCTGTTTCATGAGCACGCACCGTTCATGAGTGGGAAGGGCCTCGAAACCTAACACGCCGCGCCCGCCCACGCAATGCGCGCGCCCCGATGCGTTCACTTTTTCGCTGCGCGGAGTCCCGGCGGCCCTGGAATCGACGCTCCGGGGTTTTACGGCCCCGCTCTTTTTTCTATACTGGGAACGCGGGCATCCCACGAAGCGGACCGAAGGCATGGACCGGCAGGAAGGCGTCATCAAGTTTCGACTCCGGCACCGGAAGGGGCCGCCGCTGGTGTACGCGCAGATCCGGAAGCTCAACCTGTGGCGGCAGAAGCTGTATGCGGCCCGGCTGATCGGGAAGGATCCGAACCGGTACGGCGGCGAGGCCTACGGCAACGTCAGCGCCCGCATCGGCCCGCTGCTGCGCCCGCCGCATCGCCGCCGCTTCGTCGTCACCGGCACGCAGACGGGCGGCCTTCCCGTCCTCGACGGGCGCCATTATGCCGTCGTCGAGGCCTGTTTCCCGGAGGAGAACCTCGTCGTGTCCGAGGGGCCGATCCGCCCTTCTTCGGAGTCGATGACGCACGGGACGATCTATGCCCTCGACGAGGCGGTGCGCTTCGTGATGCACGTGCACAGCCCGGAGATCTGGCACAACGCCCGCACCCTCGGCCTGCCCGAGACCCGCGCCTCGGTGGCCTACGGCACGCCCGAGATGGCCGCGGAGGTGCGACGGCTCTTCCGGGAAAGCGAGGCGCGCACCCTCGGCCTCTTCATCATGGGCGGGCACGAGGACGGCCTCGTCGCCTTCGGCCGTACGGCCGAGGAGGCCGGGCGCACCCTGGAACGGTATCACGCCGGCGCGTGCCGTCTCACCCTCTGCGATTTCGTCCTTCAGGCCTGAACACCCGCGCCGCGATGATCCTCGAAAAACCGCTCGACTTCGCGAAGGGTCTGGCGGGGGCGGCGCTCGAAGCCGGGGCCCTCGCCGTGGACGCGACGCTCGGGAACGGGCGCGACACGTGTTTCCTGGCCGAGCGCGTCGGCGAGACGGGCCGGGTCTTCGGCTTCGACGCGCAGCCCGAGGCCGTCGCCCGCACGCGCCGCCGCCTCGAGGCGGCCGGGCTCGCCGGACGGGTGACGCTCTTCGAAAGAGGCCACGAGGCCATGCGCGCGGCGCTGCCGCCGGAGGCCGTCGGGCGGGTGCGGGCCGTCACGTTCAACCTCGGCTATCTGCCGGGCGGCGACAAATCATGCATCACCCGGCCCGAGACCACGATCCCGGCCCTCTCCGCCGCCCGCGACGTCCTCGCGCCGGGCGGCGTGCTCACGGTCGTCGTGTACGCCGGACATCCGGGCGGGGCGGAGGAG
>JALSSK010000459.1 GCA_026984335.1 Rhodothermales bacterium | reverse complement strand
TACGGTCCCTATCAATATCCGGAAAAGCTGATCCCGGTCGTGCTGCTTCATGCCCTGCAGGGCAAGCCCATCCCGGTCTACGGGCGCGGCGAGAACGTGCGGGACTGGCTCTACGTCTACGACCACGTCGACGCCCTGTGGACGGTGGTGGAGCGGGGCGCGGTCGGGGAGACGTACAACGTCGGCGGGCGGAGCGAGCGGACAAACATCGAGGTCGTGCGGGCGATCTGCGCGTTGATGGACGAACTCGTGCCGGAGCCCGTCGTTGCGGAGCACGCGTCGCTCATCACGTTCGTGGAAGACCGCCCCGGTCATGATTTTCGCTATGCCATCGACCCGACGAAAATCGAAAACGATCTGGCATGGCGTCCGGCAGAGACGTTCGAGAGCGGCCTTCGAAAGACGGTCCAATGGTACCTGGACCACCTCGACTGGTGCCGCGACGTAACCGAGGGCAAGCACGACCTCCGTCGCCTGGGCCTGACCACAGCCCCTGCCGCGTCCTGAAGAAGCCGAATTCCTGACGTTTCCACCGAATATGCTCGAACGCCTTCATCTCATACGCTCCCTCTTCAGCCGGGAAGACAAGCTCAAATACATCGGCTTGCTCGCCCTGATGATCCTGGGCGCTTTTCTGGACGTCGTCGGCATCGGCGCGGTGCCCGCCTTCGTGGCGACGCTGGCCGTGCCGGAGAAGGTGATGGCGATTCCGGCGGCCGCCGCCGTGCTCGAGGCGCTGGACATCACGACGGGACGGGACCTCGTCGTCTGGGGCGCCGTGTTTCTCATCGGGGTCTTTCTCTTCAAAAATATCTACATCTTCGGCGTCTACTACCTTCAGGTGCAGATCACCGAGTTTCACCGGGTGCGTCTGGCCGACCGGCTTTTCCAGGCCTATCTCCGGGCGCCGTGGGAGTTTCACCTGAGTCGCAACACGGCCGAGTTGCTCAGGAACGTGATTAATGAGACCAAGGAGATCATGACCGGCGTCATCAACCCGCTCTTGACCCTGACGATGGCAAGCATGATGACGCTCTTCACGGTCGTGCTGCTGCTTTTGACGACCCCCGGCATCGCGGTGGTTGGCATTGTGCTGGTGGGCGGGGCGAGCTGGGGCTTTCTGCGCATCTTCAAGAGCCGGCTGGACCACTACGGGCAGGAGGCCAAACGCGAACGGCGGGACATGATCAAGGCCGTCACGCAGGCGCTGGCCGCGCTCATCGACATGCGCGTGATGGGGCGTGAAAGGTTCTTCCGGGACGTTTTTCACCGAAGCGTTTCCCGGTTCGCCGAGGTCATGCGCCTGAACCAGGTCATTCGCCGGGTTTCGCCGAACGTGCTCGAGATGGTGGCCGTCACGGGGTTGCTCGGCATCGTGCTCGTGCTCGTCTTCATCGGCGAGGACGCCGCCTCGCTGGTGCCGATGCTGGCCCTCTACGGCGCGGCCATCGTGCGCCTGCGCCAGTCCGTCGGGCAGATGGTGGGGAGCATCAGCCAGATCCAGTTCAGCGGCGCCGCCATCCCCGCCGTGGTCGATGACCTGAAACGCCTGGAGCCGCCCTCATGGCGACGGAACCGGCCCGAGCCGGAGCATCCGCCGATCCCGTTCGAGCGCGAAATCCGGTTGGAGAACGTCACGTACACCTATCCGGAAGCCGACCGGCCCGCCCTCGAAGACGTCACGCTCACCGTTCGCAAGGGCGAGTCCGTCGCCTTCGTCGGAGCCACCGGCTCCGGGAAGTCCACGCTCGTCAACGTCATCCTCGGATTGCTCAAGCCGCAGGAAGGCCGGATCATGGTCGACGGGGTGGACATCCACGCCAACCTGCGCGGCTGGCTCGATCACGTCGGGTACATCCCGCAGACCATCGTGCTGCTCGACGACACCCTTCGCCGGAACATCGCTTTCGGCATGGCGGACGAGGAGATCGACGAGGAACGGGTGTGGACGTCCGTGCGCGCCGCCCAGCTCGAATCGTTCATCCGCGACCTGCCCGAAGGGCTGGACACCGTCGTCGGGGAGCGCGGGGTGCGGCTCTCGGGCGGACAGCGCCAGCGCGTCGGACTCGCGCGCGCGCTCTATCACAACCCCGACGTGCTGGTGATGGACGAGGCGACGTCCGCCCTCGACAACCGCACGGAGAGCCTGGTCATGGAGGCCCTCGAAGCCCTCAAAGAGGGGCGCACGTTCCTCATGATCGCCCACCGCCTCACCACCGTGCAACGCTGCGACCGTCTCTATTTCCTCAAGGACGGCCGCATCGAAGCCGTGGGCGCGTTCGACGAACTGTCCCGGCGGCACGCGGATTTCCAGCAGATGGCCGAGGTGGCGTGAGGCATTTCGGTGGTTCTCGGGCACAACCCTGCAGCACGCAACGACAGCCCATTTGCAAAGCGTTATCCTGGCTGGAAGAAGGATTCTCATTCTCCCCTTGCATAGGGGACGTGTCGCGAAGCGACGGAGGGGGAGGCCATGCTGGCGATGGGTAGAGACCCCCATCCCCCCTCCGGGGTACTTCCCCCTGTGAGGGGGAAGGGCTTGTGCGGCTCGCGGAAGTCCCTCCCCATGCGAAGGGGAGGTGACGCGAAGCGACGGAGGGGTAGCCGCAGGGTCCATAGCGCGGGGGAGAGCCAGCAGGTGAGGATATTCAAGAACAACGCGTCACACGCAACGACGGCCTCATGCAACGCAAAGGCATCATCCTCGCCGGCGGCTCCGGCACGCGGCTGCATCCCCTCACGCAGGTGATCAGCAAGCAACTGCTGCCGGTCTACGACAAGCCGATGATCTATTACCCGTTGACGACGCTCATGCTCGCCGGGATACGGGACATCCTGATCATCTCCACGCCGCACGACCTGCCGCTCTTCCGCCGGCTCCTCGGGGACGGCAGCCAGTGGGGACTCGCGTTCTCGTATGCCGAACAACCCCGCCCGGAAGGACTGGCGCAGGCGTTCCTCATCGGACGCGCGTTCATCGGCTCGGACCCCGCCTGCCTCATCCTCGGCGATAACATTTTTTACGGACATGGACTGCCGGAAATGCTCCATCGGGCCTCGGAGCGCACGGAAGGCGCGACGGTGTTCGGGTACTACGTGAAGGACCCGCAGCGCTACGGCGTCGTCGCCTTCGACGAAGCGGGTCGGGCGGTCAGCATCGAGGAAAAGCCTGAACGTCCGAAGTCGAATTATGCCGTCACCGGGCTGTATTTCTACGACAACGAGGTGCTCGACGTCGCCGCTTCGCTCAAGCCGTCGGCGCGCGGGGAGCTGGAGATCACCGACGTCAACCGGATCTATCTCGAACGCGGGCGGCTTCACGTCGAGCTGATGGGGCGCGGGATGGCCTGGCTGGATACGGGCACGCACGACTCGCTCCATCAGGCGTCCGGGTTCGTGCAGACCATTGAGGCGCGGCAGGGACTCAAGATCGCCTGCCCGGAGGAGATCGCCTACGGGCTCGGCTGGATCGACGCGGAGGCGCTCGAAGCGCAGGCGCGCGCCATGCAAAAGAGCAGTTACGGGCAGTACCTGATGCAACTGCTCGACGACCATCAGCCGCTCATGGTGGAGAACGAATGAACGTCATCCCGACGAAGCTGGAGGGCGCGCTGATCGTCGAGCCGAAGGTCTTCGAGGATGAGCGCGGTTTTTTTATGGAGACGTGGAACGCCCGGCGGTATCGCAAACACGGCCTTCCGGAGCGTTTCGTGCAGGACAACGTCTCCTTTTCCCGGAGAGGCGTCTTGCGCGGGTTGCATTATCAGAACCCGCATCCGCAGGGCAAGCTCGTCTCGGTGCTTCGGGGAGAGGTCTTCGACGTGGCGGTCGACCTCCGGAGAGGCTCGCCCACCTTCGGGCAGTGGACCTCGGTGATCCTCTCGGCGGAGAACCACCGGCAGTTTTACGTGCCCGAAGGCTTCGCCCATGGCTTTGCCGTGCTCAGCGACGCGGCGCTGGTGCACTACAAATGCACCGAGTTCTACGACCCCGCCGGCGACGCCGGCCTCCGCTGGGACGACCCCGACCTCGCCATCGAATGGCCCGTCACCGACCCCATCCTCTCCCCCAAAGACGCCGCCGCGCCGCTTCTGCGGGAAGTGCCCGAGGAGCGACTGTTTTGATGGAAAAAAACTGATGCCATGATGGGACGATTGAGAAGGTTAAGATATAATGCACGAATGGGTCTAGGTAAAGTCCTCTCCCTCATGCCTGAATTTTGGCGTGATACATCATCTTTGTTTGTATTATCAACCGGGAGGACGGGAACGAAAACATTGACTCATATTCTGGCTCTATCCGATCAAATAGACGCTTTTCATGAGCCTTATCCCAGGCTAATGGAGGAGAGAAAATATGCCAGAACAGAAATATATGACAATCCAAACAAATATAAAAAAATATTTTCTGATTCTAGATCATTGTATTTATGGAATTCCTATAGAAACGGGAAATTTTACGCCGAGACTTCAGCGCGTCTTACTTTTTTTGCGCCTGTGATATATGATATATTGCCAAATTCCAAATTTTTATATATACACAGGCATCCTGCGGAGGTTGTCCGTTCAGGAATGCGACGTGGTTGGTATGTGGATCACCCAGCCGACTATGCGCGAATTGTGCCGGTAAAGGGTGAATATGCCTTTGAACATTGGGCGACATGGACTCCTTTTGAGAAAATATGTTGGTATTGGGATGCCTATAATAGATTTGCACTTGGATTTGTTGATTCCGTATTATCTGACAGGGTAATTCAAGTACGTGCAGATGAGATTTTTAGTGGACGATCCGTAGATTGTATATTTGATTTAATAAAATTAAGAAAACCTGACGACGATCTCATTCATGCGGAATTGAGTAAAAAGCACAATATTCAGAAAGGAGCATCATTTCCTGTTTTTGAAGATTGGACGGAAGAAATGAAGCAAACGTTGTATCGTCATGCGGGAGAGACTATGCAGCGCTTGGGATATAATGTTGTGTCGGTACACGAGGCATGATGTGATGCCGCCTCACGAGGTATGACGAGCCTGTGTTATTTTGATGGAGAGGATGAAGCGTGGCGCATGAACAGATGATTTCGGAGAAGTCAGACTTGTTCTGTATACCTCCACTTCCGGAAGGAAGCCGACAGAATGGAAGTTCGACAGAGCCGGACGGACTATCCAAGCGAATATGGCATGGCCTCGTACGTCGTCTGCGACGAGTGTGGCGACGTTTAGAGCCCCATTTAATGCGCATGGCTGTCCGTTCCGGCAGGTGGAGTACGTGGTATTATGCACTTTTTGATCGGAGTTTCGATCGGGAGCATAGGGCCGTTTTGGCCGGCCGCCTGGCATGGGAGCAGAGCAAGCAGGCATCCGG
>JALSSK010000458.1 GCA_026984335.1 Rhodothermales bacterium | reverse complement strand
TTCAACGGTTCGTGGAGCAACTATCCGTACTTCGAGAGCGGCGTGATCGTGGTGACGAGCGGCAAGGAAGGCGTGTTCGTCCTCAAAAAGAAGGACGTGGACATCTAAAGGCCCGCATCGATGTGAAAGGCAAAAGGGAGGCTTGCTCCGGCGGGCCTCCCTTTTTTGCGTCCCGTTCTCAGCTTTCGACGGCCAGCGCGCCCGCCGCGACGAGGGCGGCGAGCACTTCCGTGAAGCGGGGGTCTTCGAGGTGACTGCCGAGCGTGGCCGCCGTGAGCGGCTCCGTGCCGGTGATCAGGCGGGCGCGTTCGAGGCGCATGGGATAGGCGACGCCGGCGGCGAAGAGCGTGGCTTCATCGCCCCGGTCGGGGAGGAACGCGAGTTCCGAGAGGGCGGTCCGGCGCAGCCGCGCGCCCTGCCGAAGCGCCGAGATGAGGCCCTCCGGGGAGAAGACCGCCCCCTCCTCATCGTCGCCCCCCTCCTCATAGACGATGCCTTCGCCCCGCTTCGGCGTGGTGATGAAACGCCCGAACCACGCGTCGAGCGCCGCGTCGTCGCGGACGAGTGAGCGGAGCACCTCACGGACGGCGGCGCGCGCCTCGGGCGTGATCTCGCCGGGATGCGCCGGCGGCGTGAGGTCCGCCGGGTCGGCATATCGGACCGTCGGGTCGAGCGTGACGAGGCAGTCTTCGAGAAAACCCGTGACCAGTTCGACGTGGCTCGGCGCGCGGAAGCCGACGGAGCACGTCAGGCAGTCGTCGAGGGCCACGCCGTCGTGCGGGATGCGGGGCGGAAGGTAGAGCATGTCGCCCGGTTCGAGCACCCACTCGGCGTCCGGCTCGAAGTCCGCGAGGATGCGCACGTCGAGGTCGGGCACGAGGATCTCCTCCTCGACCGGCGTGTGATGGATGCGCCACCGACGGCGACCCTTCGCCTGCACGAGGAAGACGTCGTAGTTGTCCACGTGCGCGCCGACGCCGCCGCCCTCGGGCGCATAGCTGACCATCACGTCGTCGATGCGCCAGTTCGGAAGGAACCGGAAGTGGTCGCGGAGTTCGGCCACGGCGGCTACGTGGCGGTCGACCTCCTGCACGAGGAGCGTCCAGTGCTTCGGCGGCAGGTCCTCGAAGTCCTCCACATCGAAGGGGCCATACCGCACTTCCCACGGGTACGCCCCGCCTTTTTCGAGCACGAGCCGCGCCTCCACCTCTTCCTCGCATGCCAGCCCGGCAAGATCCTCCGGCGTCACCGGCGCGACGATCCCGGGAAAGGCCCCTCGAATCAGAAGCGGCTTTTTCTGCCAGTATTCCTTGAGAAAAGCTTCGGGCGTGCGCCCGCCGAGGAGGGTAGGGGAGACCTTCATGGGGAGGCGTTCATGTGTTTCGATGATCGGCCGATTCCTGACACCGCGCATCCCCTCGAAAGTTCTGCCGCCCGGCGCGGTCAACAGCCCACGGCGAACCACCCGAGCAGGAGCAACACCATGAGCACGGCGACGAGCTTGACGGCGGGTTTCTGGACGGGGAACTCATACCCGCAATACGGGCACGTCTCTGCGTCGGCGTCTACCGGCAACGCACACGAGGGGCACTCTTTCTTCTTCTTCTCGGACATGGGCGGACGGGACCTGAGTGTTTCGGATGCTCGGGCGAAGAACGCCTGCGCCGGGCTTGCGTTCTTCGCCCCGCACTATTTGTGTGAAAGCCCGGCGCCGCGTGTAACTTTTCGGAGCGTCTCTGCGAAAGGAACAATGTGCTCCTCAGAAAAAAACCGGTGATTTACGATGAAACGTGCACTGCTCCTCCTGATCTTTCTCGTGCCGGCGCTCACGGCGGCGCACGCGCAGTCCCGCGTGTATGAAAAAGACCTCTCCGGCACGTGGAAGCTCGTATTCGACCTCGACGAGAAGGACGCCGACTCTTCGCTCGAACGCATCGCGATGAAGGCCGCGAACGGGCTCCTCGACGAGATCGACATCCGCTTCGTCTTTATGAAGGATCACCGCCTCGAGGTCGTCACGCGCGCCTTTGACGACGACGAGGAAGACGTGGATTATTCGGAATGGCGCGTCAACGACCGGGGCGAACTCATCCTTGGCAATACCGACAAGGCGGACTTTGAGGACGCCGTGTGGCTCCGTGAAGGCGACCGGCTGATTCCATACGAATACGACGACGGGCGGCGGAAAAAGAAGCAGGCCATCTATCTCGTGCGGATCCGGTAGGCTCTGTTTTGCGCCGCCTTCGGGAACGCAGAGGGGGGGCAAGGGGTGCTTTAGACGCCCCCCGGTTCCCCTCATTGCTTTTGTCGAGGGGAACCGTCATCTTCAACCCGCTCCGTGCGGCTCGAGGCCGCCCCCCGCGATCCCCGCTTCCCCGGATCATGCGTTTCCCCGTCCTTCTCCTGCTGCTCGCCGGCGCGTGGCCGGTGCGCGCGCCGGCGCAACCCGCGATGACGCACGAGGCGCCCGCCCTCGCCGATCCGTCCTCGCTCCCGCGCCCGACGGTGCGCGCCGTCCGCATCGACGCACCCCTCACGCTCGACGCCTACCTCGACGAACCCGCCTGGCAACGCGCCGACTCCGTCACCGGCTTCACGCAGTACCAGCCCGAGCCCGGCGCGCCCGCCTCCGAGCCCACCGTCGTGCGCATCCTCTACGACGACGATTATCTGTACATCGGCGTGGTCTGTTACGACGAGCACCCCGAACGCCTCACCGTGCCGAGCCTCGACCAGGATTTCTCCACGCGCGACAGCGACCTCTTCGGGCTGACGCTCGACACGTTCCACGACCGCCGCAATGCGTTCCTCTTCGCCGTCAACCCGCGCGGCGGCATCGCCGACTTTCAGGCCTTCAACGACGGGCGCAACGTGAACCGCTCGTGGGAGGGCATCGTGAAGGTGAAGGCGCGCATCCACGAGCGCGGATGGACGCTGGAGATGGCCCTCCCCTTCTCGACGCTCCGATACGACCCGACGAAGGCCGAACAGACGTGGGGGGTCAACTTCCTCCGGCGCATCCGGCGGCTGAACGAAGATGACTACTGGGCGCCGCTCGCCCGCCCGGACCGCCTCTACAAGATGTCCGAGGCCGGCACGCTGACGGGGCTGACGGGCCTGCGCCCCGTGCGCAACCTGCAGGTGAAGCCGTACGTGAAGAGCAACCGCACCACGGGCACGCTCCTGCCCCCCGGCGCGGACGCCTACGGCCTCGATGCCGGAGGCGACCTCAAGTACAGCCTCACCCCCGGCCTCACGCTCGACCTCACGGCCCGCACCGACTTCTCACAGGTCGAGGTCGATCAGGAGCAGATCAACCTGACGCGCTTCCCCACCTTCTTCCCCGAAAAACGCGACTTCTTCCTCGAAAACGAGGGCATCTTCACCTTCGGCGACGTGGCCGAGCGCACGCAGCGCACCGGCAGCTCCACGCGGGCGTTCACGCTTTTCCACTCGCGCCGCATCGGGCTCTCGGGCGGGCGGCTCGTGCCCGTGCTCGGCGGCGGGCGCCTCTCCGGGCGCGCGGGCGCCTTCGAACTCGGATTGCTCAACCTTCAGACGCAGCCCGTCACGCTCGTCGGCGCGGACACCACGCGCGTGCCCGCCGAAAACTTCAGCGTCGTGCGCGTGCGGCGGAACGTGCTCGGCAGCTCGGACGTCGGCGTCCTCTTCATCAACCGGCAGGCCACGAGCGAAGCCGACCGGTACAACCGCACCTTCGGCGTCGACGCCAACTTCCGGCTGATGCGCCACATGATCGTGAACGCCTACGCCGCCGCCACGCAGACGCCCGGCCTCGACGGCGACGCGACGGCGGCCCGCGTGCTCGTGGGCTGGCGCGACACGTACTGGGACACGGCCGCCTTCGTCAAGCAGGTCGGCGACGCCTTCAACCCCGAGGTGGGCTTCGTGCGACGGCGGGCCATGCGGCAGGCCTACGCCACCGTCGGCATCCACCCGCGCCCGGCGATGCGGCTCTTTCAGGAACTCAACCCGTACGTCGAGGCCACCGCCGTCACCGACCTCGGCGGGCGGCTCGAAACGCGTGAGGCGACGGCCGGCCTCGCCGTAGAGTTCATCGAGGGAAGCCGCGCGAGCATCGCGGTCAAGAACACCTTCGAGCGACTCTCGAACGGCTTCACGCTCGTTTCCGGAGCGTCGTTCGAGGCGGGCGAGTACACCTTTACCGACGTGCAGGTGCAGACGCAGACGACCGCCTCGCGCCCCCTCTCGGCCCGCCTCTCGCTCGGCGGCGGCGGCTTCTTCGACGGCGCCCGCCGAAGCGCCCGCGCCGACGTGCTCTGGCGCGTCGATTATCACCTCTCGCTCAACCTCTTCGCCGAGCGCAACCGCATCACCCGCGCCGGCGACGCCTTCGACGCCGACCTCTTCGGCTTCCGCTTCCGGTACGCCTTCTCCACGAAGCTCTTCACGAGCGCCTTCGTGCAGTACAACCGCGCCACCGAGGAGGTGGTCACGAACGTGCGGGTGAACCTCATCCACGCGCCGCTGAGCGACGTCTTCCTCGTCCTCTCCGAACGCCGCGACGTGCGGGCGAACGCCGTCCTCGAACGCGCCCTCACGCTCAAGGTGACCAAGCTCTTCGCTTTCTGACGGGAGCCCGGTTTTTCATGCCAATTCGGCCGGGGCCGTCCGTATCGTGAGAACGTATTTCGTAATGCGTATTTCGTAATGCGTATTTCGTAATGCGTATTTCGTAATGCGTATTTCGTAATGCGTATTTCGTAAATGAGGCGCCCTTACGCAATACTCCATGCGCTCCATACTCGCCTGCGGACGCACCCGGTCGTATCTTGGCGCTCTTTTCCGAACGCAGCCCCGAACGACATATGGCAAAGATCATCGTCCTCGGCGCGGGCAGGGTAGGCCGCGCCATCGCGCTCGACCTCGCGCGCGCCCACGACGTCACGGCCGCCGACCGCGACGCGGCGGCCCTCCGGACGCTCGCCGAGACGCACGGCCTCGGCGCGCGCCTCATGGACCTCTCCGACGCCGGAGCCGTGCGCGAGGCCGTGGCGGGCTTCGAGCTCGTCGTGTGCGCCGTGCCGGGCTTCATGGGCTTTGCCACGCTTCGCGCCGTCCTCGAAGCCGGGCGGGACGTCGTCGACATCTCCTTCTTCCCCGAGAACGCCCTCGACCTCGACGCCCTGGCGAAAGAAAAAGGCGTCACGGCCCTCGTCGACATCGGCGTGGCGCCGGGCATGGACAACCTCATCCTGGGCCACCACGACGCCCGCATGACGGTCGCATCCTTCGAGTGCCTCGTGGGCGGCCTGCCGAAGCGGCGCGTGTGGCCCTTCGCGTACAAGGCGCCCTTCTCCCCCGTAGACGTGATCGAGGAATACACGCGCCCGGCCCGCTACGTGGAGCACGGAGAGGTGGTGGTGCGCCCGGCGCTCTCCGATCCCGAGCTCGTCGCGTTCGACGCCGTGGGCACGCTCGAAGCCTTCAACACCGACGGGCTCCGGTCGCTGCTCTTCACGATGGCGCACATCCCGAACATGAAGGAGAAGACGCTCCGCTATCCGGGCCACATCCGGCTCATCCAGGCGCTGCAGGCGTCGGGCTTCTTCGCCGAGGAGCCGATCCGTGTGGGCGAGGCCGAGGTCTCGCCGCGCGCCTTCACCTCGGAGATCCTCTTCGACGTGTGGCGGCTCGAACCCGACGAGGACGAGTTCACCGTCATGCGCGTGACCGTGGCGGGGACGGAGGACGGCCGCCCGGTGACGCACGTCTATCACCTCTATGACGAGCGCGACCCGGTCACCGGCTTCTCCTCGATGGCGCGCACGACGGGCTTCACCGCCGCCGCCGCCGCCCACCTCGTCCTCGACGGGCGCTTCACCGAAAAAGGCGTCTTCCCCCCCGAGCTCGTGGGCCGGGCGGGCGGCTGCTTCGCCTTCGTGCGCGACTACCTCGCGGCGCGCGACGTGCACTACCGCCACGAGGTGCGGGAAGGCTGAGCCCGCCGCCTTCCTCCCTCCACATCAGCGCACGACCGTGAGGGTGCGGTGCGCCCGGAAATCGCCCGCCGTCAGGCGCACGACGTAGACCCCGGCGGGAAGGCCGGCAACGTCGAGGCGGGCCTCATAGCGGCCGGGCGCGCGGGGGGCGTCGAGCAGCGTGGCGCGCCGCCGCCCGAGCAGGTCGAAGACCTCCAGGCGGACGTGCGCGGCGGCGGCCACGTCGTACGGGATCGTCGTCTGCCGGGCGAACGGGTTGGGGTAGTTCGGATACAGGCGTGAGGCCACCGGCACAGACGCCTCCGGCTCGACGGGCGTGGCCGTGCCCACCGTGACGGCATAGTCCTCCACCTCGCCGCCGAAGACCAGCCCCGCGGGCCCGAGGCCGCCCTGCGGGTCGAGGCGGAAACGGGCGTACGTCTTCCCCGTCATCGCCGTGTCGGGCACGCTGAAAGTGAGCGCGTGCGTGCCCGGCGCGAGCAGCTCGTCGGTGATGACCTGCTCGCCGGCGTCGTCCCAGTCGTCGTCCCGGTTGAAGTCGAGCCAGGCGTTGAGGTAGCCGCTGCCCCCGGTGACATCCGTGACGGTGACCTCGACGGTGGCCGTCTGGCCCGGCAGGAGCGGGGTGGTGAACGTCACGCCGTCGTCGTCGTCGCCGTCGCCCGCGGCGTCGTCGTCGGGCCGGCCGTCGAGCTCGCCATCGACCTTTTCACCGAGGACGAGGTTGCTCAGGACGTGGGCGGCGGGCGGGGTGAGGGTGGCCCCGAGGAGGGTCGGATAGCGGGGCGCGTCGCGGTCGTCCGGGGCGTCGCCGTAGTCGATGGCCGTGCCGCCGGGCAGCAGCTGCACCAGGTAGTCCTCCACCTCGCCGTCGGGCGCAAGGCCGGTGACCGTGTTGGCGGCGTCGGCCACCGTGGTGAAGCGCGCGCGCAGAACCGAGAGCCCGAGGTCGACGGCCGCCGGCACGGTGAAGGGCGCCTTGGGCCGCACCGGGCCGGTGCTCAGGAAGACCTCATCGACGACGTGCTCGTCGGCGTCGTCCCAGTCGCCGTCCCGGTTGAAGTCGATCCAGACGTTGAGGTAACCCGAAACGGTGTTGAGCGCGATGAGCGAGTGGAGGCCGGGAGACAGGACCGGGATCGGCTGCGTGCCCGGCCCCAGGATGGGATGCGGGAAGAGGTGAGGCGTCTCGAACAGCAGGCCGTCGTCGTCGTCGCCGGCGTCGAGGTCGTCGCCGTCGACGAGGATGGTCGGTTTGCCGTCGACCTCGGGGTCGAGCCGGTCGCCGAGGCGGATGGAGAAGACGGCCTCGTGCCGCGCGCCATCGGATGCCAGCATGGTCGGATAGCCGTGAGGCACGGGGTCCTGGTCCGTGCCCGTCTCCGGCGCATCGCCGAACTCGAGGCCGGCGACCAGCCATGCGCTCGAAAACTCGGACGTAGGCCCGCCCTCCACCGACTCATATGGGAAAGGCACGTCCAGCTTCGTGGCCGTCGCCGTGATGAAGCCCGTCAACACCTTGTTCACGACCAGGGTGAAGTCGGCCTCTCCCATGGCGTCGGTGGCCACGGTCGTTGTTCCCACATACGTTTGTCCTTCCCCGTAACCCGATTCATCCGGCGCTTCGTTCTCATAGACGTCGATGCTGAAGGGCCAGTTCGGCGTACTGTCGAGCATGCCGGTGATGGTGGTCTGGGTCCCCGTCACGGTCACCCCCGTAACGACCGGCGCGTTCTGCAGGCCGTTCGGTCCCATGTCGGGGTCCTGTGGGTCGTTGGGCGTCGGCCCGTCGCCGATCA
>JALSSK010000457.1 GCA_026984335.1 Rhodothermales bacterium | reverse complement strand
GTAGAAGCGCTCTTTCGGGCGCATGAAGCGCGGTTCGAGCGGCATCAGCTTCCGATCGTGGAGGTATTTCCAGCGGGTGGGCAAGCCGCCGTCCTCATAGCTCTCGAAGTCGTCGATCAGGGCTGCGCCGGGAGGAAGCGCGGCTCCATTTTGAGAGGTCACCACCCGGGGCGGCAGGGCCAGTCCGAGCAAAAAGATCGCGATCCAAAGTTTCCGTCGCATGGCTGTTCTCATCGGTGGAAAAAGCCGGAGACGACCTCTTCATGAGCCCTCTTCGCAGACGGAGAGCGCCTCGGCTGACGTGGTACACGACAGAATTGCAAAAGGGTCCGGGCGGGCTCAGGCATTTATCGCGGCCATCGCTTCCGGGGCTTCGTGTGCCGTCGCCTCGGCGGCGCAAGCGTTCGTCATCTCCGTGCGGGATTCGCCTGTATCGGCTTCCGTTTCCGCCTCCGAACTCCGCACGGAAAAAAGCAGGAAGAAGCCGAAGTTGAGGAGTTTGTCGAGCGCCGCCAGCACTCCCAGCATGCTGAACATCGCCGCCTCCGGAATGCCCAGGCTGCCCGCAAGCTCCACACCGACGCCCATGAAGACGAGGTTCTGGCTCGGGAGCAAGGGGATCCGCGTGAGGATGATGGAGACGGCCGCAAACGTGAACCACACCGAGAGCGACACGTCCGGCATCACCACGGACCACTGCGCGATCTGAAGCGCCTGCCCGACAATCAGGCGCGCGCACTGGATGCCGAAGATGACGAGCGCCGTTTTCATCGCCATCGAGAAGATGTATTTCCGAAAGCGAAGCGCCACCGGTATCATCAGGCCCGCCAGGATCGCCGCGCCGGCCCAGTACCCCGCGTTGCCGTCTGCGATGAGATCGGTGATACGCAGGTGACCCACGTACATAAAGATGCCGAGCAGCACGAGCGCGATGAGCGTCGAGGCCGCCGACGAAATGATGTTGTTGTCCCGGATGGTTTTTGCCAGCTCGGCATCGGGGAGATCCACGTGTTTTCGCGCCCACGTGAAGAAGTACACCTCGCCCGAATAGCCCATCACCTCTTTATTATAGATCCGCTTCTTGATGAAGACCGGAATGCTTCGCCAGACGTTGAAGGGCCACGTGATGCGATAGATCAGCACCTCGGTGAAGGGCAGCAGAAAGTAGAGCGACAGAAACAGCACATAGAACAGGGGGCGCGTGGGCATCGCCTGCCAGATCGCCTCCCACCCGAGGTCCACCAGCTTGTAGCCCAGATATCCCAGAATACCCAGGAGTAAAAAGATCCGAAGCGCCCGGAGCGCCAGACGCCCGCGTTCCGACTCCGAGAACCGTTGCCAGTATGAAACGATCGCCAGCATTAAACGGTTATGTTTTCAAAAAATAAAGACATGACTATCGGCATATTTATACGGCGCATGACCTGTTCTTCCACGTCCGATTTTAGTGCCCCTCCTACCGGAACGGTTACTTAAAGATTCGAAAAGCGGAGGAATATACCAAAAATGCACGCGGTCCTGCTCCTCTCGCCGGCGCCCCTCATAAAGCAGGCTGTGCCCGGGCGCCGAGCACAGCCTGGAGGAGGACCCGGGGAAGGGGTTCGCCTTAGAATTCGATGCCGTCGTCCGAGCGCGTCACGTTGATTTTCCGGTCGCGCTCGCCGATCCAGGCCAGGATCATCTCGTCGTCGAGGGTTGTCAGCGCAGGCGACTTGCTCGACGTCTCGTCGAGGCGGATCTTCGCGCCCCAGTCGATGCCGTCCTCGGAGCGCATCACGTTGAGGTTGCGGTTGCCCTTGCCGACCCATACGAGGAAGAGGCGATCCCGGAACGAGCACAGGGTCGGACCGTCCTCACTTTCTTCGTCGAGGCGGATCTTTGCGCCCCAGTCCACCCCGTCGCGCGAGCGCATGAGGTTGATCTTCCCGTTGCCCACGCCGGTCCAGGCGATAAAGAGCCGCCCGTTGTGCGCGGCGAGGGCCGGTCGATCTTGCGAGGTGTCTTCGAGCCGCACCTTGTCGCCCCAGTCGATGCCTTCCTCGGAGCGCATGACGTTGAGCCTCTTGTTCCCCTTTCCTCGCCAGAGCAGATAGAGATAGCCATCCATGGAGGCGAGGGCCGGCTCCGTGTCGCTTTCTTCGTCGAGGCGGATCTTTGCGCCCCAGTCCATCCCGTCGCGCGAGCGCATGAGGTTGAGGTGGCCGTCCGTGCCGGTCCACGCCATGAAGAGGCGATTGCCCATCGCGGCCAGCGCCGGCGGGTGCTCGCTCGTCTCTTCGAGGCGGATCTTCGCGCCCCAGTCCACCCCGTCGCGCGAGCGCATGAGGTTGAGGTGGCCGTCCGTGCCGGTCCACCCCATGAACACTTTCCCGTCGAACGCGGCCATGGCCGGACCATACCGGCTCTCTTCGTCCAGGCGTTGCCCGTAGAGGCTCGGCGCGGCGATTCCCATCATCATCAAGCCCATCAACAGACTTCGAAACATCATTTTCATGAAGCACCTCCTGAGATCATAAGTTATGCTCACTTCCTTTACGCGTTCAGAAGCACTTCACACGCTTACCACCGGCAGCCATCCGCCGAAACGCGATCCTCTGAAAATGAAGCCGGCCCCGCCACGGGTGAGGGCAGGATCCTTCTCCGGTAAATACACCGATTCTATCAAAGAAAATATCTTTTTGTCAAAGATTTTGGCCCGGGCGTGTAACTTTCTCGCCGACTATACGAGGTAGTAGTCACGTGTAAATGTCATTTTTCCGGCGCTCCGCTTTCTCTGGAGGCGCCTGTAACGTTCTCCCGACAATCGCGGCTAAAAGCTGATTGCGCGGCGCCCGGGCAGGATGTGCGCAGAGGGATCGGCTCCTTCAGGCCTCTCGTCCATGCTCCTGACCGTCCGGTGTTTCCTCCCCTCCTCTGCGCATCCCGATCGTTCCTCGCTCCTCCCCTTTCCGCATTCCGTCATGCCTCCGCTCTATCAGAAATCTCTGCGTATCCTGGCCGGCGTGTTCGTGGTGTATGCCCTCCTCGTGGCGACGCACCTGGGCGAGTTCTGGCCCTTCAGCATTTATCCCATGTTCTCGCGAGGGGGACACCCGTGGGTTCGTTCCGTCGTGCGCGAGGCCCCGGGCGAGCCGAGCGACGCGCTGTGGCAACCTCGTCGCTCGCCGGACGCGCTTCCGGGCCGGCCGTATCCGCTCGCCCCGGCCGACATCAATCAAAACGACATCGCCAACTTCGTCTCGAAGTCCGACTCCTGGGATGCCGGGCGGGTCAACGCCCTGCGCAAGGTCTTCGGCGAGATCCTCCACGACCGCTCGCTGCTCATCGTCCGAGCCGAAGGGCGCCTCGACGCCCAAACGGTGACGGTCGCCTATACGCCCTTCATCCTCCTCACGCCGGACACCACCCTCTTCAACCCGTCCTTCCCTTTTCCAACCAGAGAACGGTGACCCTGCCATGAAGCCTTTTTCACCAAACCTGTTTGATTTTGAGCGAGAGGATACCTTCGGCGAGCGCCTGTTCTTTCGGATCTTCGAAGGGGTGGTGCTCTATTTCATCCTGACCTTTGCGTGGGATTGGGGTTTTTACATCCTCAAAATCGGCGACGTGGTTCTGCCGCTCGGCATCGCGAACCATCTCGACATTTCGTTCCTGTTCGCGCACAAGCTCTCGCTCCTCAATGCGGCGGCGATCACCGGGCTGATGGCGGCGGGCTTCTTCCGCCTCTGGCGCTTCGGATATCTGGCGGCGCTCCTTCTGCTTCACTTCCAGTACGCGGCCCGGTACAGCCTCGGCGAAATTTCGCATGGCTCGAACGTCATGGGGATGGCGTTGCTCGCCCTGGCGCTCGGGATGATTTTCTTCGCCGAGCGGAAACATGCGCGGCGCTTCACGTTCGGCTTCCTCTATTTCTTTCTCGGCCTCGGCTACGTGCTGGCGGCCGCTTCCAAGCTCATCGGCACCGGCCCGGGCTGGGTGGACGGACGCCACCTCTGGATGTGGATTGCCGAGCGCACCGTCGATACGTTTTCCCTCTCGGGCGCCATCGCACACAACTGGCTTCAACTCCTCGCGCTCGATTCCTTGCCCGTCGCCACGATGATCCTGACGTTCGGGCTCCTCACGGAGTTTTTTGCGTTTCTGATGTGGTTCCGGCGCACCCGCCCCTGGATCATGACGTTGTTGATCATGATGCACCTCGGCGTTTTGCTCACGATGAAGATTAATTTTCCGGCGAACACCGTTCTGCTTATATTGCTCGCCTATCCGTGGGGGCTCTGGCTCGACAGGGGCCTGGCGTCGCTCGACGCTTCGTTCCACACCCGGCGCACCCGCCTGTCCCTCCGGCAGTCCTGATCGAGGTTGTGAGGCCCCTCCGATCAAAAAGCGGATAAGACGTTGTTTAACAATAGTTTA
>JALSSK010000456.1 GCA_026984335.1 Rhodothermales bacterium | reverse complement strand
TTCGTCCGGACGGCCGGCGCACGAAGACGCCCGGATGACATTGCGCGAGGCTTTTCCCCACCCCTCCCGTCGTCGCATGCGGCTTCTTTTTCTCACGCAAGATTTCCCTCCGGACGTGGGCGGGACGCAGACGTATGCCTTCGAGCTGGCGCGGCGGCTGGCGCAGCGGTGTGAGGCGTTCGTGGTGATCGCGCCGCGTGTGCCGGGGGCTGCGGAGGCGGACCGGGCCTTGCCGTTCGAGGTCGCGCGTGTGCGGGCGTCGTACGATACACTTTCGGTGAAGGCGCTTCGCCCCGTGCTCGCGCGTACGCATGCGTCGTTCGATGCGGCTTTTCACGTGCAATGGCCCACGGCGCTGTCCACCCTTCCGGCACGGCGGCTTGGGCGGCTCCGGCGTATCTTCGTGGCCGCGCACGGGCGGGAGTTGCTCTTCAACCCGTTGCCCGCGGCGCTCGGCGCGCCGTATGAGCGCCTGCGGCGGAGCGTCCTCACCCGCGTCGACCGGCTCTTTCCCGTGAGCCGATACACCGGCGGCCTGCTCGAACGCGCCGGCGTCGCGCCCGAGCGCATGACGGTGCTCCCGAACGGCGCCGACCCCGACCGCTTCTCTCCCGGCGACGCCCCGGCGATGCGCAAGCGGCTCGGTGTGGCGGGCCGGCGCGTGGCGCTTTCCGTGTGCCGCCTCGTCCCCCGGAAAGGTCTCGACACGGTCCTCCGGGCGCTGCCGCGCGTGGCCGAGGCCGTGCCGGAGGTCCTCTACCTCATCGGCGGCGACGGGCCGGACCGCCCTCGCCTCGAAGCGCTCGCCCGAGAGGTCGGCGTCGCCGAACGCGTCCGCTTCCTCGGCAAGATCCCGGACGCCGACCTTCCCGACCACTTCCGCGCGAGCGATGTCTTCGTCATGCCCTCCCGCCTCGACCCGCCCCAGGTGGAAGGCTTCGGACTCGTCTTTCTCGAAGCCAATGCGTGCGGCAAACCCGTCATCGGCGCGTGCACCGGCGGCATCCCCGACGCCATAGCCGAGGGTGAGACCGGCCTGCTCGTCGCGCCGGACGACGCCGGCGCGCTCGCCGACGCCATGATCCGCGTGCTCGCCGACCCCGACCTCGCGCGGCGACTCGGCGAGCAGGGGCGCGCGCGGGTGCTCGGCGGCTTCACGTGGGATCACCTCGCCGACCGGCTCCACGAAGCGATGGCGCGCGATTTGACGGCTTCCTCAAACGCCGCGCCTTAGTTTTTCCGTTCCACTTCCGTACTTTGCCTCTCCCCCCACAGCAGTCTCCCACCGAACCTTTTCATCATGCCCCACACCTACGATTCCCTTCAAGTCGGCGATTCTTTCTCGATTCAGCGCCTCATCACGGCGGAGGAGGTCCAGGCCTTCGCCAAACTCTCCGGGGACGACAACCCGATTCACGTGGACGAGGAATACGCGCGCGGCACGCGCTTCGGCAAGCCCATCGTGCACGGCGTTTACCTCATGGGCATCGTTTCGAAAGTGCTCGGGCGCGACTTTCCCGGTCATGGCAGTGTGGCGGTGGGCATCTCCTGTCGTTTTCTGCGACCGGTCCCGGTCGACTCGGAGGTGACGGTCGAAGTGCGTGTGGCCGAGAAACTCGAAAAGCACCGTCACATCCGGATGCGCATCTTTGTGTACCTCGGGAAGAAGATGGCCCTCGGCGGCGAAGCCACCATCATCCCTCCGAGCGACGACGCCTCTCTTTGACCGGGCGCTCCGGCGGCGGCTCAGCGGGTGAGCTTGAGCTTCTTCCCCTGCGGAACGACCTCGTCGAGTGCGACCTGATTGAGGATGGCCATCCGCTCGGCATCCCATCCCTTCGGCAGCCTCTCCCCTTCGGTCACGAACGCGCGGAAGGCCGCCGTGCGCCCCGCCGGTCGAACGGCCACGCGGATCGGTTGCACGTTCAGGATTTCCGGATCGCGGAGCGCGGAGAAGCTCTGCATCGTGCGATAAAAAACGCCTTCGTACGAGGAAAAGTTGGAGGCGTGGGTGTAGCCGAGGAAGGTGTACACGTTGCCGCCGTAGTCGATGAAGAAGGCGAGGAGGCGGATGGGCTTTCCGTCCGAGGTTTGCGTGTCGGCCACCACGAACGCGGCGGGGTTGCCGCCGGCCCGCGAGGTCCCTTGCTCGACGACGGCGAGCCCTTTTTGCGCGCCGAAGCGGGCCGCCGCCTCTTTCGCCGTCTCGGCCTCTCCTTCGAGCGTAAAGAGGATGACGGCCTGCTGTTGGTCGGCGACCATCGTCACCTGTGTGGGCTGGTTGACCACCTGAAAGCCCGCGGGCACGGAGAACCGGAAGCGCAGGTCGGGATGATAGAACATGCCGTCTTTCGTGAATCCCTGACGCGGGTTTTCGCCGAGGACGATGCCGTCGATGCGGGCCAGGTACGCGTCTTCGTCCACGTTCGTCATGGCGGTTCGTTGTTTCCACTCGGAGGCGAGGCGCAAGATGGTCTGCTCCCGCTCGCCGGGGTCCGGGTGCGTGGAGAGGAAGCCCGGCAGACTCTGCCCGCTTCGCTCGCCCAGGCGTTTCAGCGTTCGGAAGAAGCGGGCGGCCTCCCCGGCCTCATAGCCCGCCAGCGCCGCGTACTCGACGCCCACGGCGTCCGCCTCGCGCTCGTCGCCCCGGCCATAGCTGAGGAACAGGAGCTGGAGTCCGGTGCTGCCGAGGTTGAGCACGCTTTCCGCCGTATTCCCTCCGAAGACTCCCTGTCCCACGAGGGCTCCGGTGATCAGCCCCAGTTGCAGAAACGATTGCGACGCGGCCCGTTTCGAGGCATGTCGTCCGGCCACGTGCCCGATCTCGTGGCCGAGCACGACGGCCAGCTGCGCTTCGTTTTCGAGGTGCGCCAGCAGCCCGCGCGTCACGTACACGTAGCCGCCGGGCAACGCGAACGCATTGACCACCGGACTGTCGAGCACCCGGAACGTAAAGGTGAGCTTCCGGAAGCGCGGGTCCGCATCCGGGCGCCGGAGGTGGCTCTGTTGGAGCACCTTCTCTCCCACGCGCCGCACGTATTCGGCCAGCGCCTCGTCGTCATACACCCCGTATTGCGCCACGATCTG
Source organism: Rhodothermales bacterium (assembly GCA_026984335.1). Classification (GTDB taxonomy): domain Bacteria; phylum Bacteroidota; class Rhodothermia; order Rhodothermales; family ISCAR-4553; genus JALSSK01. Next base: position 274 of record JALSSK010000456.1, on the reverse strand, counting down.
CGGGTCGGACTCTGCCCCGAGCTTGAGTTCCTGCTCCCACGAATAGCCATAAAAGCGCGTGTTTCCCGTAATCGGGTTGACGTCGCGCGTGGCGACGCAGCCGAAGAGGAAGGCCGGCAGCACCGCCGCCATGAGGGCCGCCCGGAGCAGCCGCGAGAGATGTTTCACGTGAAACATGGGTCTTCGAGCATGGGGTTGATGGTGGATGGCTCCGGCGCGCCTCAGACCGTAAGCCCGGGCTGCACGCGCCCCGCCTCGACGTGCGTGGCCCGGT
>JALSSK010000455.1 GCA_026984335.1 Rhodothermales bacterium | reverse complement strand
TGCCGCGCCTGACGTGCGGGGCGGTGGGTTACCTCGGCTACGACGTCGTCCGGCTGATCGAACGGCTTCCCCATCCCCCGCCCGACGACCAGGACCTGCCCGACGCGGTGTGGTGCTTCTACGACACCCTCGTCGCCTTCGACCACGTCAAGCACCAACTCGTCCTCATGGCGAGCGCATTCGTCGAACCCGAGACGGATCTGGACGCAGCGTATGCCGACGCGCGGGCGCGTCTCTCCCGCCTCGAAGCCGAACTCGGAGCGTCGTTCGAGAGCCCGGCGCCCGTCACGCTCACGGGCGGAAACGTGCGCTCGAACTTCGCGCGGGAAGACTTCGAGGCGGCCGTCGAACGGGCGCGCCGGCACATCTACGAGGGCGACATCTTTCAGGTGGTCCTCTCCCAGCGCTTCTCGATGACCTTCACCGGCGACCGGTTCAACCTGTACCGCGCCCTCCGGCAGGTCAATCCCTCGCCGTACCTCTTTTACCTCGACTTCGACGGGTTCTCGCTCATCGGTTCGTCGCCGGAGGTGCTCGTGCGTGTGGAGGACGAACGCGCCGAGGTGCTCCCCATCGCCGGGACCCGCAAGCGCGGAGAGACCCCGGACGAGGACGCCCGCCTCGAAGCCGAGCTCCTCGCCGACCCGAAGGAGCGCGCCGAGCACCTCATGCTCGTGGACCTCGGCCGGAACGACCTCGGGCGCGTCTGCCGGTACGGATCGGTCTCCGTCGATCGCTATGCCTACGTCGAGCGGTATTCGCACGTGATGCACATCGTCTCCTCCGTTTCCGGCCTGCTGGCCGAGCGCCGGGGGCCGATGGAGGTGCTGGCGGCGTGCTTCCCCGCCGGAACGGTCAGCGGCGCGCCGAAGGTCCGCGCCATGGAGCTCATCGACACCCTCGAACCCACGCGGCGCGGCATCTACGCCGGCGCCGTGGGCTACGTGGACTTCTCCGGCAATCTGGACACGTGCATCACCATACGGACCATGCTCGTCAGGGACCGGACCATCTACATTCAGGCGGGGGCGGGCATCGTGGCCGACAGCGATCCGGCCTTCGAGTTCGAGGAGACCGTGAACAAGGCGCGGGCGCTCTACCGCGCGATGCACGTGGCCGCGGAGGGGCTGCTCTGACGCGCCGCCGAACCGCACACCGTTTTCGGCATACCTACATACACCGATACCGCTTCGCTTTCATACCTTACCAGAAACGATCTCGAAACCCAACCAACACGAACATGGGACTGAAGGAAGCATTGCTCAAAAAAGGCTGGGCCGGGCGCACGATCAGCCGGGAGGAGACCGTCGAACGGCTCAATCCGCTCATCCGGCAGTTGACCGTGCTCATGTACGCCTACCGCCACGCCGTCGATCACCTCGCCGACCGCGCCATCGCCGCCGAACTGGACGCGACGCTGAAGACGCTCCGCGCCGACCTCGGGAAGCTGAGCGAGACGGTGCTCAGCAACGGCGGCGTCGCCTACAACGGAGTCGATCTCGATCCCGGCTCGAACGCCCCCGGCTCGAATGACGACGAGATACTGTTCAACCTGCTCGATGCCGAACAGGCGTTTCACGAGCGGGTCGAGGCCGAGCAAGAAGTCGAGCATCAGATGCGCACGCGCGCGATCCTCGGCGTCGT
>JALSSK010000454.1 GCA_026984335.1 Rhodothermales bacterium | reverse complement strand
GGGAGGACGGGGATAACATCCACAAAAAAAAGCCCGCCGCGCGGGCAGGCTTTTCGGTGGCGCGGGGCGGACTTGAACCGCCGACCTACGGGTTATGAATCCGTCGCTCTGACCTCCTGAGCTACCGCGCCGATCATGAACCGCCGAAGCTAAACCATTCGCGCGGGCAAAGCAATGCGCCACCTGCCGCCGCCGGTGTTTCTACGGTTTTTTCACGGATCACGGGGCGGGCGGAAGGAAGGAGTTCCCGGCGAAGCGGGCGCTTTGATTTGCGTGTGGAATCGTTATCTTTCGCCCGGGTTCCGAAAGGGGAATGTTTGACCGGCAGACGCATATGTGGGATTCGATCATCGGGCAAAAGCGGGTGGTGGAGGCGCTCCGGGGGGCGATTGCGCGGGGGCGTGTGGCGCATGCCTACCTCTTTTACGGTCCGGACGGCGCGGGCAAGCGGGCGGTGGCGCTGGCTTTCGCGCAGGCGCTCGAGTGTGAGCGCGGCGGCGACGAAGGCTGCGGCGCGTGCACGCCGTGCCGGAAGGTCCGGCGCATGCTCCATCCGGACGTGCACGTGCTCTTTCCGTACCCGAGCGATGCGACGACCGAAGACGTGGCCGAGCGTCTGAAACGCCTCGGCGAAAACCCGTACGCCGCCATCGACTTCGTGCGGCGGCCCTTCCTCGACGATCCGACGAAGAAATCGAACAAACAGGCGCTCTATACGGTGGCCCGCATCAACGAGGACCTCCGGCGCGCCATGAGCTTCCGGCCCGTCGAAGGGCGGCACAAGGTGGCCGTGATGACCGACGCCGACCGCCTCCGCACCGAGGCCGCGAATGCCTTCCTCAAGCTCCTCGAAGAGCCGGGACCGCAGACCCTCTTCATCCTCACCACCAGCCGCCCCGACCTCCTCCCGCCGACGATCCTCTCGCGGTGCCAGCGCTTCCGCTTCGATGCGCTGGGGGCGGAGGATATCGAGGCGGCGCTCATCGCGCGGGAGGCGATGGCGCAGGCGCCTGCCGCCACGCTCGCCCGCATGGCCGACGGCTCGTATGCGCGCGCGCTCGAGCTCGCCGAGAACGAAGGGCTCATGGAAAGCCGGAACTTCGTCATCGACTTTTTCCGGCAGGCCTATACGCAGAACGTGGACAAACTGGCCGACCTCATCGAACGGATGGGGCGCATGGGACGGGAGCAGGTCAAGGGGGTGCTCGGGCTGATGCTGCGCTGGATGCGCGACCTCGTGCTCTATCGCGCGATGGGGGGCGAGGCGCCGCTCGTCAACGTGGATCAGCGGGAGACCATCGCGCGGTTCTGCGCAAACGTGCCGACTGCCGACCTGGAGGCGATGGTCCGCCTCGTAGAAGAGGCCATCGAACTGGTCGAACGCAACGTGCACGTGCCGCTGACCATGACGGCCCTGGCGCAGGCGCTCGGACGGGCCATGCGCGGGCCGCACAGCGGACGCCTTTATGCCCCGCTCGCGGAGACGGACCCGGCGGCGTGGGCGGTCTGACGAACCTGCGGCGTGCGCGGGCTTATAAGAAGCGATCCGTCGGAAGGAAGGCGCATGGGCTTCGGGTCTTCCACCGCGCATTTTTCCCATCGCACACGATGTTCGGATATAGATTATGGCTTGTGGATCAGGTGGTTGCGGAAGCGGCGGCTGCGGGAGCGGCGGCTGCGGGAGCGGCGGCTGCGGAAGCAGCGGAGAGCGTGGATGTCCGGCCTTGCACGTCTATGACTGGCTGACCGACCTCGGCATCGGCGGCGCGCCCGTCGTCTACGAGATCGTCGAGGTCACGTTCAAAGGGGGACGGAAAGGGTTCTATCGAAACGTCCACGGCCTCGAACTTCACACGGGTGATTTCGTCATCGTGGAAGCCGACCGGGGCATCGATTTCGGGACGGTGCACATGGTGGGCGAACTCGTGCGGCTCCGGCTCAAGTCGAAAGGGCTCGATGAGCAGACCCGGTGCCCGAACGTCGTGCGGCCCGCCACGCTCGCCGACATCGAGCGGTGGGAGGCGAACAAGGAGAAAGAGACGGAGACGTTCCTCGTGGGGCGGCGCGCCATCGACCGGATGAACCTGCCGATGAAGCTCGTCGACGTCGAGTGGCAGTTCGATCACAAGAAGGTCACCTTCTATTTCACCGCAGACCACCGGGTGGATTTTCGCGCGCTCGTGCGCGATCTGGCCAAGCGGTTCCGCACACGGGTCGAACTCCGGCAGATCGGCGCACGCGACGAGGCGGCTCGCATCGGAGGCATCGGCTCGTGCGGGCGCGAGCTGTGCTGTTCCACCTGGCTTCAGTCGTTCAAGCCCGTCTCCACGCAGGCGGCCAAGGCGCAGAACCTTCCCCTCAACCCGATGCGCCTCAGCGGTCAGTGTGGGCGGCTCAAGTGCTGCCTCAACTATGAGCTGGAGCAATACATGCAGGCGCTTGCCGCCTTCCCCGGCGTCAACACGCCGGTGGTGACGTCGTACGGGCGCGGCACGGTTCAGAAGCTCGACATCTTCAAGGACCTCGTCTGGATCCAGTACGAAGACGGGACGTGGGAAGACCGACCGCTGGAGGAGATACGGGCGCTGGTCGGCGGAAAAGAAACGTCTACGCAGGCGACCGGGGCCAAGCCCGCCGGCGCCCGGCGCAACGCGCCCAAACGCAGCCGGCGCCGGGGATCGAACCGACGGCGGGGCGGCAAGCCCCCGCGCCCGGAAGGGTGAGACGCGCGCGGGCGTCATTCGATCAGGTCGTCGAGGTCGAGCGCGTCGAGCACGTCTTCGGGGCGCGGGCGGATCAGCGCGAGGATGGCGCTGTGCGGGAGGATGAGGTACGGCGCGTCCCGGTACGTGAGCGCGATGGCTTCGCTGCGGAGAAAGAAGGCGAAATCGCCCGGCTGCGCCTGCAGAGGGAGATAACGCGCGGCGTTGCGCGGGGCCCACGGTTCCCGCTCGTCGTACTCCGGGTTGGGCATGAGGTAGCCGGGGCCGACGCGCACCACCCGACCGCTCTGCACCCGGTCCTGATCCGTCACGGTGGCGGGCAGGTACAGCCCCGCCTTCGTCTGACGCTCTCCGTCGTCCGGGGCGATGAGCACCCGGTCGCCTACGATGATCAACTCCTCCATGCGCGTTCGGATAGGATGGTGCGGGCGCGGCCTCTGCGCGCGGGACGTGCCTATAAACCAACGTCATCGCCGAAGGTTTTGGAGCATGCGCCCGAAGCGAAAAGCGCCCCGGGACCCCAAATGAAAACGCACACCCGTGGTGGCGGTTGTGCGTTTCGAGATGCCTTCTTTCACACGCAGGTGGGATCGGTTCGCGTGAAGAGGCGGGTTGTAGGGTGAGGAGGGAGGATTACAGCATCTGGAAGACGACGAACATGATCAGCCCGACAAGGCCGGCTCCGACCGTCATCGCCCGAATCGCCAGGTCGACACGGTTGTACATAACTGCAAGGTTGGTGGGTTGGTGGGAAAACGCTGCCTGGTTTCGGGGGGACCCAAAAGTAACACGGCAGGTGGCATACGCAAGACATGACCCAATCGCGAACGCGCTAATATAAGATATTCACAACTTATTAACAATGTGAATATCCGGCATCATAAAAAAATATGCACCCCCGATCGGGGGTGCATAACGGGACCGATCGGGGCGGTTTGACCGCAGGCGGGTGAGCGCGGCGGCATCCCGGGCCGGGGAGCCGTGATCTCCAACGCACGGCCCCTTTGAGCAAGGTGCGGCCCGTCAGGACCGAATCTGCGTTCAGCCGGAAAGCGGCAAGAACCGACGGCGACAGGTTCAGTGAATCTCCCAGGTTTCCGCCGCGCGGAGCAGGGCTTCCAGGTCGCCGGGCCCTTTCCGGCGGGTGACATCTTCGATTTGCCCCTGAAGGAGTTCGTCATAGGTGGGACGAAGCTCGCGGTAGAACACCCCGAACGGACGCGGCAGGCCGGGTTGTTGAAACAGTCGGCCGAGGATGGTGGCCTGTTCGCGGCTCGTCTCATCGTGCACGAGGCAGTCGTCCACGGACCATGCGCCGTCGGTCAGGTCGATGACCTCGAGTTGGAGGCCGTTGAGTCGGATGCCTTTCCGTCCCCTACTGAAGGTCATCGGCTTTCCGTGTTCGAGGAAAATCGTAGTGTCCGGCTTGGCGTCTTTTTCGGTGAATTGGAAGAAGGCGCCGTCGTTGAAAATATTGCAGTTTTGATAGATCTCGACGAAGGACGCGCCCCTGTGATTGTGCGCCTGTCGGAGGATGCCCTTCATGTGTTTCGGATCGCGGTCCATCGTTCGGGCCACGAATGTGGCTTCGGCGCCGAGCACGAGGCTGATGGGATTGAAGGGATAGTCGATGGAGCCGTAGGGCGAGCTTTTGGTGACTTTCCCGAACTCGGAGGTGGGGCTGTATTGTCCTTTGGTGAGGCCGTAGATCTGATTGTTGAAAAGCAAGAGTTGCACGTCCACGTTCCGACGCATGAGGTGGATCAGGTGGTTGCCGCCGATGGAGAGCCCGTCCCCGTCGCCGGTGATGATCCATACGTCGAGATCGGGGCGGCCGGCTTTGAGGCCGGTGGCAATGGTGGGGGCGCGCCCGTGGATGGAGTGCATCCCGTACGTGTTCATGTAGTACGGGAAGCGGCTGGAGCACCCGATGCCGCTGATAAAGACGACGTTCTCACGCGGGACGCCGAGTTCGGGCATGAGGCGCTGCACCGTGGCGAGGATGGCATAGTCGCCGCAGCCGGGGCACCACCGCACGTCCTGGTCCGTGGCGAAATCCTGGCGGGTCAGGCCGCGGGGGGCGCCGTCGCCGCCGCCGGGGGGCGGCATGGCGGGTTTCTTGCCGGGTCCGGCGGGGCGGACGCCGGGCGGCATGGCGGGTTTCTTGCCGGGTCCGGCGGGGCGGACGCCGGGCGGCATGGCGGGCTTGACGCCTTTGGGTCCGGCGGGGCGGACGCCGGGCGGCATGGCGGGCTTGACGCCTTTGGGTCCGGCGGGTTTGACGCCGGGCGGCATGGCGGGTTTGACGCCTTTGGGTCCGGCGGGGCGGACGCCGGGCGGCATGGCGGGTTTGACGCCTTTGGGCTTCGGGTCTTTCGGGTTCTGGTCGGCCATGGGATCGGAATACGCGGGAGGAAACGTGCGGGACACGCTTCTCGCCTCAGGTGAGCATTTCGTCGATTTTGGCGGTGATCTCGCTTGTTTTGAAGGGGAGCCCCTGGACCTTGTTGAGCGGAACGAACGGCAACAGGAAGCGGTCGCGGAGGATGCGGACGAACTGTCCGTTGTTGAGCTCGGGCACGAGCAGGCGCTCGAAGCGGCTGAAAATTTCGCCGAGGTCGGGCGGCAGCGGGTTGAGATAACGCACGTGGAGGCTGCTCACCTTTTGCCCGCGTTTCCGGGCCGATTCCACGGCGGCCTCGATGGAGCCGCGCGTCGACCCCCATCCGATGACGAGGAGGTCGCCTTCGGGATCGCCGTTGATCTCCGTCGGCGGGAATTCACGGGCCACGCGTTCGACCTTTTCGGCGCGGAGCCGGGTCATGAGCTGGTGGTTGTCCGGGTCGTAGGAGACGTTGCCGGTCTCATGCTGTTTTTCGAGACCGCCGATGCGGTGCTCGAGGTTCGGCGTGCCCGGTTTGGCCCAGGGGCGCGCCAGCGTCTCCGGGTCGCGGGCGTACGGGAGGAACGCTTCATGGCCGTTGCTCTCGTGGTTGGGGCGGGCGACGAACGGCGGCCGGAACGGGATGAGCCGGTCGAGGTCGGGGATGAGCCAGGGTTCGGCGCCGTTGGCGAGGTAGCCGTCGGCCAGGAGGATCACCGGCGTCATGTGCGTGGCGGCGATCCGGCAGGCTTCATAGGCCGCTTCGAAGCAGTCGCCCGGCGTGGAGGCGGCCACGATGGGCAGCGGGGCGTCGCCGTTGCGACCGTACATGGCCTGGAGCAGGTCGCTCTGTTCGGTCTTCGTCGGGAGGCCGGTGGAGGGACCGCCGCGCTGCATGTTGACCACCACGAGCGGCAACTCGAGCATCAGCGCCAGGCCGATGGCTTCGGTCTTGAGCGCCACCCCCGGGCCGCTGGTGCCGGTGATGCCGAGGTTTCCGCCGAAGCTTGCCCCGATGGCTGCGCCCACCGCTGCGATCTCGTCTTCGGCCTGAAAGGTCATCACGCCGAAGTTTTTGAGGCGACTCAGTTCGTGGAGCAGGTCCGAGGCGGGCGTGATCGGATAGGAGCCGTAGAAGAGGGGCAGGCCGCTCTTCTGGCCGGCGGCGAGCAGGCCGAGCGCCAGCGCCTCCGCCCCCCGGATGGCGCGGTAGGTGCCGGGCTTGAGTTTCGCCGGAGGCACCTGATAGCGCACGGCAAACTGCTCCGTCGTCTCGCCGTAATGGTAGCCCTTCTTGAGCACCTGAAGGTTGGCCTCGCGCACGTCGGGCTTCTTCGCAAACTTTCTGCTTAGCCATTCGATGGCCGGCTCAATGGGACGTGAATAAAGCCACAACGCCAGCCCGAGCGCGAACATGTTCTTCGAGCGGTCGATCTCTTTCTGGTTGAGGCCGCTGTCCTTGAGCGCCTCACGCGTGAGCTTCGTCAACTCGATCGGGATCACGTGATAGCCTTTGAGCGAGCCGTCTTCGAGCGGGTTGCTTTCATAGCCGGCCAGCTTCAGGTTCTTCTCCTCGAAAGCATCGACGTTGACGATGATCGCGCCGCCGCGGCGCACCCGCCGAAGGTTGACCTTGAGCGCGGCGGGATTCATCGCCACGAGCAGGTCCACCTCGTCGCCGGGGGTGCGGATGTGGACCGAGCCGAAGTGAAGCTGAAAGCCGCTGACCCCGTAGGTGGTCCCCGCCGGAGCGCGAATCTCCGCCGGGAAATCGGGGAGCGTGGCCAGGTCGTTCATGGCGTAGGCCGTGGCCAGCGTGAATTGCGAGCCGGTCAACTGCATTCCGTCGCCCGAATCGCCCGCAAACAAGATTGTCGCTTCCGGAAGGTCTTCGACGTGCTTTTCCGGGGCCTGTGGATGGTCGCTCATGCGAAAGCGTGGTCAGAGAGAAAGAGGATGAAAAGGCGCGCAAGACCGGCGGGGGACGGAGGTGCGCTGCACAACGGCAAGGATCCAACGCCGTAAGGTACGACTTGATTCGGAAAGATCACGCGGGCGCGGGAGGGGAGCGCTTCTGAAGCGGGGCCGCTCCCGGAATTGGCCGGATTTTTACCGAAAGCGCGGGGCGACGTTGCCGGAACTGATGCTTCCCGGTCCGGTTCATCCCTGAGCGCTCGTGCGGGGCGGCCTCTTCCGCCCTCGCGTGCGCCGTTTCGAAAACGTTCCGCCCGAGTCTTCGCTGCCCCTCATGCCGGTTGCCTTTTCCGATCTCTTTGCCAGGTCCCGGCCGCTCATCGCCATGATCCACACCGGGCCGAGCCCGGGCGTGTCCGGCTTCATCTGTATGGAAAGCGCGGTCGAACGGGCCGTGGCCGAAGCCGAAGTGTACCTCCGCGCCGACGTCGACGGCATCCTCGTGGAGAACATGCACGATTTCCCCTGTGTGCACGAGCGCGAGATGGGGCCGGAGGTGGCCGCTTTCATGACGCGCGTGGCCTATGCGGTCAAGCGCCGGGCGGGCCGCATGCCGGTCGGGGTGCAGGTGCTCTTTCAGGGCAACCGCACGGCGCTCGCGGTCGCGCTCGCCGCCGGGTGCGACTTCGTCCGCGCCGAGGGATGGACGTACGCCCACGTCTCGGACAAGGGCCTTGCCGAGGCCACGGCGGGCGTCGTCACGCGCTATCGCCACTCC
>JALSSK010000453.1 GCA_026984335.1 Rhodothermales bacterium | reverse complement strand
CGTGTGCCCCGGATGACGTCGGCAAGGGCTTCGGCCTCGGCGCGGTCGCGCACGACGACCACCGGCGCGGCGGCCCGTGCGTGCGAGAACGTGGCGCGCGTCTCCTCGTGGCGCCGCTTGCCGTGCACGACCACCGTGTAGGCTTTTTCGCCGATCTGCCGGCTCCGCTTCCACACCTTCTCGACGAACGGGCACGTGGTGTCGTAGGCCCGTGTGTCGAGCCCGCGCCGGGCAAGCTCCGCCGCCACTTCGAGCGACGCGCCGAAAGCGGGGATGATGACGAGGTCGTCGGGCGTGAGCGCATCGAGCGGGACGAGGGGCTCGCCGCGCGTGGTGCGGAGGAAACGGATGCCGCGCGCCCGGAGGTCGTCGTTCACGTGCGGGTTGTGGATCATCTCGGAGAGGAGGAAGATCCGCCGCCCGGGGTTCTCTTCGAGGGCGCGATAGGCGATCTCGATGGCGTTCTCGACGCCGAAACAGAAGCCGAAATGGCGGGCGATCTTGACGCGCACCGGCCCGAAGTCGAGCGCCGAGGGCGAGAGGTCGCGCTTGCGGGGATCGGCCGCGCGCCGCGCCTCCTTCACCCGCGTGATGATCGGGCTATGGTAGAACTCGGGGACGTTGAACTGCCGGGCCATGATGCGGTCGGAGGTGGTCGTTCGGGAAGGCGGAGCCTGATACGCGGAAGGCCGGGTGAGGTTCGAAAGAGCCGTCGCGGAGGGGGCGGCGAGCCGACCAGCCCATTGACGCGAACGAACGTGAGCCCTCCCCCTCCTTTCTCCGGCGGCCCGAGCGGGTTCAGCTCGGCGTCGCGCAGGCCGACGAGGAGCGCATCGCCGTCGGCAGCCACGCGGAAGGCGCCGAAGCGTGCCGCGGCATATTCCGCACCGCGCCCTTCCTGGAAAAAGAAGGCCCTCGGGCCGAGGAGAATCTCGCTGCCGCGTCTGCGATAGCGGAGGAGGCGCTCGTCTTCGCCGAGGCGCTCGCCCGGGTGGTAGAGGCGGTCGATCTCGGCCACGCCCCGCGCGTCGAGGCGGACGACGAAGCGGCCCTCGGGCGCGAGCGTCGTGTCGGTGGCGAACGGCTCGGGCACGGCGTACCGGAGCGCCATGTAATCGCCCTGAAAGAGCGAGCGGGGATCGCGGACGTCGAGCGCGACGAACATCATGGCGCCCGTTTTTCGCAGGCGCTCCCTTTGAAGAACGAACACGTTGAGCGTCGCGAGCACGAGCAGGGCCCCGACGGCGACGGCATGGGTTCGCGGGCTTTTCTTCATGGGGACGTCCTCCGCCGGAGCGCGACGCGCACGACCAGCAAAACGACGCCGCTGCCGATGAGCATGAGCGACTTGGCAAGGAGCGTCAGGTCGAGGTGATAATAGAAGAAGCCGAGGAAGACGGCGAGGAAGGCGAGGGCAAGGCCCATGAGCAGACGGTCGCCGCGATGGAAGCCGAGCGTGAGGACGAAGAGCGCCCCGGTGATGCCGGGAGCCTCGCGCGTGAGGACGGCCACGGCGAGGAGGCTGCCGAAGAGGAGCGCCCGCGCGAGGGGCGGCGTGCCCGGTGTGTCCGTGGCGAGGATGCGATGCGCGAGCACGCCGAGCGCCGCCGCGAGCCCGAGCGTGGCGGGCCACCACGACGCCACGGCGAACACCTCGACGTCGGGCATCACCGAGAGCGCGAGCGCGCCGAGGAGCCCCGCCGCCAGCCCGTAGGCGACGGGCCGCGCCATCCCGGCGTACCGGCTCCGGACGAGCCGAGCCTCGCGCTCCCACAGAAGCCCGCTCCCCACCGCCGGCCCGAAGACGAGCGCATGCACGAGATCCGGGACCGCGAGCGCGTGGAAGAACGCCGCCGCCGCCGCCACGCCCGCGAGCGTCGAGACGAAGCGGTGGAGCGGATCCGGATAGAGCAAGAGGAGCGCGGCTTCGAGCGCGATCATGAGCGCCCACACGGCGGCGGACCAGTCGAGGATCTGCCCGAGGCCGCCGAGGAAGGCGAACTGCCCGGCGAGGCTGAGCGCGAAGGCGAGCTGTTCGGGAAAGAGGCCGCGCGCGCGCCGGTGCAGGCCGAGGGCCGCGCCGAGGAGCGCGAGGCCGAGCGTGAGCATGCCTTCGTCGGAGCGGAAGGCGGAGAAGCTGAAGAGGAAGACGAGGAAGAGGATCGCCGCGAACCACGCGCCCCCGCCGGCGAGGACGCGGAGATACCACGGGTCGCTCTGCGGCTCGGCTTCGGGCGCCGTGGCGAGGGGCTCATCGTCGAGAAGTCCTTCCTCACGGAGACGGCTCAGCACGGTGCGAAGGGGGGGCGGGGTCGGGTTCATGACGGCGCGCCCTCCCGCGCCACCTTGCGCAGCCACGCCGCCGCCGCCGCCGACTGCGCGAGCACGAGCAGCCCGAGCAGGAGCGCCGTCCAGTCTTCGACGCCCCACACCTCGCCGAGCGCGGCGGTGACGACGACGATGAGGCTGACCGGAAGCGTCGCGAGGATGAAGAGGTCGCGTCGTTTTTTGCGATAGAACCACAGCCCGAAGGCGACGGCGGCGGCATAGACGAGCGGGGCGGCCACGCGCCACGGGTCGCCGCCGAAACGAAAGTGGCGGGAGACGACCTCGAGGACGGGGAGGACGAGGCAGACGAGCGCCGCCGTCGCCGTGAGGCCGGGCAGCCACCGCGTACGCATCCACGCCGCGCCGCGCGCCGCGCCCGCCTCCCACGCCGCCGTCGCCCCGGCATCTAGGGCGAAGAGCAGGAGCGTGAGCGTGGCCGGATGCCGCAGCTCCGGGTCGAAGACCTCCGTCCAGTACGCGACGATCGTCGCGTTGACGAGCGCGAGCCACAGGAGCCACAGCGCGGGGGAACGGCCCGCCGCCACCCACACGGTGATGAGCGCCGTCCACGTGAGGAAGAGCTGATAGGTGTCGGCAAGGGTGGGATAGACCTGTCCGAAGACGGCGAGGAACGCGCCCACCATCACGGAGGCGACGAACAGGGCGGCCTGCCCGGCGAGGCGGTCCACGCCTTTGACCCACGCCGTCGCCGCCGCGCCTGCGAGCGCCGCCTCGATGAGGCCGAGCTTGACGAGGCGGTGCATCGAGGTCCAGTTGTAGGCGAAGAAGAAGAAGATGCCCGTCAGAAGGAACGCGAGGCCGAGGAGCAGCAGCATCCGGTCCGCGAACGTCCGCCACGCCGCTCGGTCGGGGAGGCGCCCGGCCAGACGGAGGGCGCGTTCGAGCGCCTCGGGCGAGAGCCGCCCGGCTTCGGCGAGGCGGAAGAGCCGCTCCCGCGTCGCGGGCCGGTCGAGCGCGTCGGAGGGCATGGGCATCGGAAGGAGAAGACGAGGAGACGCCGCAATATAGCCACCGGCCCCGCCTCCCGCCACCGTCGCCTCATAGAGGGTCTGTGACCACATGATGCCGGCGGGTCGGGGGCGATAAATCCCTGTTTTTGTATATTGATGGGGCGCGGGGCTTGAGGTAGGCGTCCGAGTCCGCGTTGCAAAACGGATCGGGGCGGGTGGCCCGGGGCTCACCTATCGAAACCGCTTTACGTCCCGAATCGTTTGGGGATGGTGTCACCGCCATATAGGGGTGGTCAAAGCCGTTGACCCTGCATGCATGCAGCCGTCATCCACCCGGAAGCTCGTTCCCATGCTCTGCGTGGGAACGCCCACCGGGACGCTCTGCGCCCCATGCGTGGGCGCTCGTATCGGGCGTCGTGCCGCGTGGCGCACAGGTCTCCTTCGCAGGCTCTCGATGACGTTTTTCAAGTTGAAAACGGCTCACGGCGTTTCGTGCAACGAGCGCGGCCGTCATCCTTTTCAGAGCTGCCGCGCTCGGCAACCATGACGCCGCTATAAGCAAATTCTTAACCACGTGTAAAATGGCTGTTCAGACCCTTGACGATCATATTGAAGTGACGCCCGGCGTGGCAGGCGGGAAGCCTCGCATCGCCGGACGCCGCATCACGGTGCAGCACATCGCCATCTGGCACGAGCGGCTGGGGATGGGAGCCGACGAGATCGCGACGGAGCACGATCTTCAGCTCTCGGATGTGTATGCAGCGCTTGCGTATTATTATGATCACCGTGAAGACATAGACGCTTCGATTCGGGAAGGGGAGGCGCTTGCCGAGGCCATGCGAAAGGAAACGCCATCGAAGTTGAGGACCAGGCTGCATGGCCGAGACGATTAGGTATTACACCGATGAGCAGTGTGCAAAGGCGGTGGCCCAGGGACTGAGGCGACGTGGGGTGGACGTGCTCACGACGCCTGAGGCCGGTCGGTTGGGGGCGTCCGATGAAGAGCAGTTGGCGTTTGCCCGTCGAGAGAACCGGGTGCTTTTTACGCAGGATGACGACTTCCTTCGATTGCATGCCTCAGGTTTCGAACATGCCGGTATGGTCTACATTCGGCAAGGAGCGCCACCTGGCGAGATCATTCGTGGTTTGATGCTGATCCGAGAGGTGCTGGACCGTGACGAGATGCGCAACCACGTCGAATTCCTGTGAGCGATGAAGGATCTCATCCGTCCCGCACATCCACGCCGCGTCGCGGGCCGGTCGAGCGCGTCGGAGGGCATGAGCATCGGAGGAGAAAGGCGAGGAGAGACCTCAATATAGCCACCGACTCCGCCTCGCGCCGCCGTCGCCTCACCGCCGACCTGGCCTACCCGTTCGAGGCGGTCGGCAGGGCGCTCGCTATGCGTACCGCGCATCATGCCCGCGCGCCCGTTCGGCCGATTCATCCGCTGGATCATAGGCCGGGTTGGTGCTTATACTCCGGTATGCAAAAACGATTGCCCGTTATTCTCTTCCTCCTCAGCGTGGTAAGTGCTGCGCCGGAGTGTGTCTCGCAGGTGTCGCCGGGCTTCGTGGAGGTTCATGTAGAGGCCGTAGCCGTCGGCGCCGCGCTTGTTGTGCCTGTGGGGGGCGCGTGGTCGGTCGGTGGCGACGTGAGCGTTGGGAAGCATGCCGTCGTGAATGTGACCGATGCGGGCGCCGGGATCGACACCTATGCGACCGGTTACCTGGGGCTGAGGTGGACGCCCGATGCCGCCTGGCAGCTTGCGCTGAGCCCCCTAGGGGCTGCCGTAGTGGTGGGGAACGATTTCGGGACCGCGTATCCGAGCGCGCGCTTGGGGATTAGTCGTTTCTGGAGGCGTGTGGGCATCGGCACGGAAGTGCGCCTCGTCCGCATCGCCGGCGGTGGTGGGAGCGGCGACTACTGGGTCCAGTGGGTTCCGGTGCGCGTGGCCGTTCGGTTCTGACGTCGTTGCACGAAATGCGTCTTCCAAACCTTTCGAGAGGCATTCATGGTTCTGACCTATCGCGAAGCCGGGGAAGAGGACCTCGAACCGTTGGTGGCGATGCTGTCCGATGACGCCCTGGGCGCCGAGCGGGAGGATACGAGCCGGCCGTTGAACCCCGGGTATATTCGGGCTTTCGAGCAGATCAGGCGTGATCCGAACCATGAGTTGATCGTGGTCGAGCATTCCGGGCAGCCGGTCGGTATGCTCCAACTGACCTTCATTCCGTACCTGACGCACATCGGCTCGTGGCGCTGTCAAATCGAAGGCGTGCGGATCCGTTCGGACTATCGCGGGCAGGGGCTGGGGAAACGGATGCTCGTCTGGGCGATAGCGCGCGCCGGGGAAAGAGGATGCGCCTTGGTGCAGTTGACGTCGGATAAACAGCGTGTGGATGCCTTGCGTTTCTACGAGCAGGTCGGTTTTGAGGCGACCCACGAAGGCTTCAAGCTCCGGTTGTGAACGGGAAGACTAAGCGCTTACGCCGCCGTTCCGCCGGGCGACGCCGGGAGAGACGCCGATGACGCGTTTAAAGGCGCGGTTGAAGGCGGCCTCGGACTGATAGCCGAGCCGGTAGGCCAGGTCACTGAGCGGCCCGTTCTCTTCCTTGAGCCACGTCAACGCGAGGTGCATTCTCCACTTCGTGACGTAGCGCATCGGTCCTTCGCCGACGAGTTCGGTGAAGCGTGCCGCGAACGCCGAGCGCGACATGGCTGCCTCCGCAGCCAGGGAAGCGACGGTCCACGCACGGGCGGGGTCGCGGTGGATCAACAGGAGGGCGCGGCCGATCTGCCGGTCCTGCAGGGCGCCCAGCCATCCGGTGCGGGCCGCCGGATCCTCGGCCATCCACGACCGAATGGCCTGAATGATGAGGATGTCGGCCAGGCGGGTGACGAGCTCTTCTCCTCCGGGCCTGCGTTGACGGGCTTCGTCCGACATCAGACGCAGCGTACTGCGGAGCCAGTTCATGTGGGGGGAACGCCAGGCTTTGATGATGATTCTCCCCGGCAGGAGCCTCACGAGCTGTTGCGCGGCCGGATGGTCGAAGCGAACGCCGCCGCAGACCATTTGCGTGGCCTCTCCGCCCCCGCCGTGCCTGAGGATCTCGTAGCGCTCGCTGACCTGCTCGCGGGGGAGATCAAACAGTTTTGCGGCGGCAACGCCGGGCGCGCTGGACAACCGATGGCCCTCGCCATGAGGCACGAGCGCAAAAACGTCCGGCTCCAGAAGCTGAGGGCCTGCCTTTTCGTCTTCAAGCCAGCATCGCCCTGAAGTTACCACGTGGAACATCAGGCATTCCGGCATCGCGGGCAAGGCAAGCCCCCACGGCTCCGTGAACTCGGAACGCGTGTAGAACACCCCGCTCATGCGCAGGAAATGGAGCGCTTCTCCGAGAGGGTCCACGGCGAGAGGCCATGGGTCATGTGCGGCTGAGGCGCTGTTGGAAGAGGTATTCATGAACGCAATATACCACCCCTCGCCTCGATACCAAGGATTCTGGACGATTGATCAATAGATGCGGACTTGTGGACAGAGAACCTCCTCGGTCGGCCCCGTATGCTGGATGGCGTGCAAACAAGCACGGCAACCCATTCACCACATGCACCGTGAGGGCAAGATGACGAACACGAACAATGATCCGTCGAAACTGATTCTGGTAACCGGCGGCACCGGCAAAACGGGCCGCCGTGTGATCCGTCGACTCGAAGCGCAGGGCGTGCCCGTACGGATAGGGTCTCGATCCGCCGACGTCCCTTTCGACTGGAACGACTCCTCGACGTGGGCGCCCGTACTGCGCAATGTCGCATCGGTCTACATCGTCTACTACCCGGATCTGGCCGTTTCCGGAGCCGCTGATACGATTCGGGCGTTTGTGGACCTGGCCGTACAAAGCGGCGTCCGACGGCTGGTCCTCTTGTCCGGACGGGGCGAGGAGGAGGCGCAACGCTGTGAGCGTATCGTGCAGCAAGCCGGGGTGGCCTGGACCGTGCTCCGGGCAACGTGGTTCAGCCAGAACTTCAGCGAGGGCTTCATGCGGGAGCTGGTGCTCGCGGGGGTCGTCGCGCTCCCTGCCGGCGACGTACGTGAACCGTTCGTCGACGTCGAGGACATTGCCGAGATCGCCGCCGCGGCGCTGACCGAACCGGGCCATGCCGGACAATGCTATGAGCTGACGGGTCCGCGCCTGTTGACCTTCGCCGAAGCCGTTGGAGAGATCGCAAAGGCGACGGGTCGGGACGTCGCCTATGTACCGATTGCCCACGAGGCGTTTCAGTCGGCGCTCAAAGAGCAGGGGGCGCCCGCCGAGTTGATAGGCCTTTTGGGCTATCTGTTCCGTGAGATCCTGGATGGTCGAAACAGCCGGCTGACCGATGGCGTCCGGCGCGCCCTGGGCCGCGCACCGCGGGATTTCGGGGAATACGCCCGAGACGCCGCAGCCGCTGGTTTCTGGCATGAGCAGGAGATCCCCGCGTAAACCTCCAGGCTTCGTGCGGACCGTTGCGCTATGCCGGGGTTATCCGGCCGTTTCCC
>JALSSK010000452.1 GCA_026984335.1 Rhodothermales bacterium | reverse complement strand
GCTCGCCGCGATCCTCAGCGCCGGCGTCATCGCGCTGACGCTCCTGTTCCTGACGCCGCTCTTCTTCTTCATGCCCAAGGCCGTGCTCGCCGCCATCGTCATGGTCGCCGTCGTGGGCCTGATCGACCTCAAGGAAGCGCGGTTTCTGTGGCGCGTCAAGCGGCAGGATTTCTACCTTCTCGCGCTGACGTTTCTGGCCACGCTCAGCCTGGGCATCGAGCAGGGCATCCTCGTCGGCGTGGCCGCCTCGCTCGTGCTCGTCATCCAGCAGTCCTCGCGCCCCCATACGGCGGTGATGGGTCGCCTGCCGGGCACGAAGACGTATCGCAACATCGAGCGCAATCCCGAAGCCATCACCCGCAGCGACCTCATCATCCTGCGCGTCGACGCCGCGCTCTACTTCGCCAACGTCGCCTATTTCAAAGACAAGCTCCAGGAAATCGAGGAAAAAGCGCCCGCGCTCCGGGCCATCGTCATCGACGCCTATCCGATGAACCGCATCGATTCGAGCGCCGCGCACGTCCTCCTCGAGATCCTCGAAGAGGCAGAGCGGCGCGGCATCCGGTTCTATTTCGCCGGCGTCAAAGGCCCCGTGATGGACGTGCTCGAACACGCCGGCATCGTCGACCGCATCGGGCGCGACCACTTCTTCATGGAAGTGCACGAGGCCGTCGAAGCCGCGGAGGCCGCCCTGAAAAATCAGCCCTCAACGCTCGGCGCCCCCGCCGAGGCGCTCTCCTAACCCTTATCGAAAAAATCATCATGCTTGGCTTTCGCAAAACAAAGTCTCCCTCGAAAGAAGTAGATTACGAAGTAAAGGATTTCGAAAAAGACGTCCTCGAGGCGAGCCACACCGCGCCCGTGCTCGTAGACTTCTGGGCCTCGTGGTGCGGTCCGTGCCGGTTCCTCGGTCCGACGCTCGAAAAGCTCGCCGAGGAGAGCGAGGGGCAGTGGACGCTCGTGAAAGTCAACACCGACCTCCACCAGAACCTCGCCGTCGAACACGACATCCGGGGCATTCCGGCGGTCAAGCTGTTTCACAAGGGACAGGTGGTGGATGAATTCGTGGGCGCGATGCCGGAGTTTTTCGTGCGCCGGTGGCTCAAGAAAGCGCTCGCCGCCTCCTAGCCGATGCCGGACGCAGGCGGGTGGGCGCGGATGCTTTCGTCTCCCCACATGCTTTCCCGCTCATTTTTCATCGGCACACGCCCGGGAGGGCGCGCATCGCCTGAGATCTTCATGAAACGACTCCTGATATTCTCCGCAGCGATCCTTTTCTTTTCGACGAGCGCGCCGCCCCCGAGCGTTGCGCAGCCCCCCGGTCTGCATGGCAAAGACCGGATGATGCACGAGAACAACCGGCCGGGAACGATCCAGGGCCTCACGGCGCTCGGCGCGACGGACGAGGCGGCGGTGCAGTCGCATCGCGAGGCCATCGGCGCGCTCAGGGCCCGGCTTCGCGCGGCCCACGTGCGCGCTCCCCTCGCGATGCGGGCCGCGCTCACCCCGGAACGGATCGCAACCTATGACCGGCTGTGCGGACACGCGGGCGGCGATCGGAAATAGTCATGGAACCACCGGCGGAACCACGGAAACCCCTGACGGCAGAGGCCCTGTCGGCGCACTTCGCCCGCATGCAGGCGCAGGTCTCGCACGCGCCCCTGTCGGAGTTGCTCGCGAAGCAGGCGCTCCACTGCGTGGACGGGCGCAATCCGTCGTGCGTGATCTCGGCGCCCGGCGGCAATGCGGGCGCGTTCCTGCTCATGCTGGCCGCGCTCGAAGCCTCGATGAAGCGCCCTCTCTCCGCCTCCGGCGTGGACCGGCTCTTCCACGCCTACCTCGATCGTTTCGGGCAATTTTACATGCATACGGATCGCCTCTCGCTCGAAGCGCTCGAAAGCACGCTGGAGGCGCACCCCGGCATTTCCGCGCTGTGCTGCCCGTACGACGCCGTCGAGGATCTGATCTTTCGCCCGACGATCAGCCAGCGGGAATCGCTGCTTCGGTTGCTCCTCCGGCCCGAGCACGTCGGTTGCGGCCACCTGCGCCTGATGATGCTTCACAGCGAAGCCTACGGGGTGCGTCCGGAGTTGCCCGAATACTTCTTCGCCGCCTTTTTCAACGCCCTCTGGCGCGGCGACCGGCGGGTGGTCTATGACGTGCTGGACTCCCACCACCGGGAGCAGGCCGTCGTCAATGTGATGTGGGCGGGAACGGGAAAGGAGGGGATCCTGCCCCGGCATTGCCCGCTGTATGACGACCTTCAGGTTTTCCTCAACTTTCCCCAGGCCACGGCCTATTTGCTCCACCGCCACGAAACGTTTTTCAAGGAGCGGGGCGTGCTCACCGGCTCCGCCGTGGAGACGTTTGCTTCGATTCAGGCGCGCCTGGCGGAGCGGCAACTCCGCGCCACCCTGCGCCACCTCGCCCCGGACCTGCCCGTTTTCAACGTGATTTTCGACGACTCGGGCTTCACCGTCGAACCCGTGACGAACCCGAACGACGAAGATTCGACAGCGATGCTTATTTCCGAGACGTCATGAGAAATTAAAGCGTCGGGTGAGTATACTTCACCCGGCGTCTTCCGGGACGTCCCGAACCAAACAACGATTTATCCCACCAACACGCGATACGATCATGTCTGACAAATCTTTGACCCGGAGAGATTTCATCCTGCGCGTTTCCGCTCTCGGCGCGTTTGCGACCGGTTCGAGCGCGCTGCTTGCGGCCTGCGGCGGCGGCGAAACGCAGAGCGGCGGCGAGGCGGCGGCGCCGGCGGAAGCGCCCAAGACCGCCGAACCGATGGCGACGGCTTCCTGCGACGACCTTTCCGGCCTTTCGGAGACGGAGCGGGCGCAGAGTGAACAGATGCGGCAGACGCTCCAGTACACCAGCACCTCGACGATGGAGGGCAAGCACTGCTCGAACTGCGCGCTCTTCATCGCGCCCGAGGGCGGCGCAGCCTGCGGCGGATGCCGGCTGTTCCCGGGTCCGGTCTCCCCGAACGGATACTGCAACTCCTGGGCGCCGAAGCAAGGATAATTCTGCCGGCGTCGGCCGCCGGCGCGCGAGGTCGGGACGAAGCGTCCTTCCGCCTGCCGCGTCGGCCGGCGCCTGCTTGAAGGCGTCCCCCGATGCGAAGCGCACGCCGCATCGACGGCGGACGGGCTTCGTAAACGTGAGCGATGAATCCCTTCAAGCGGTACATAACGATCCTTCAGTGGCTGCCGCACTACCGGCGCAAGGACCTCTGGGGCGATCTTTCGGCAGGCCTCACGGTGGGGGTGATGCTCATCCCGCAGGGCATGGCCTACGCCATCCTGGCGGGCATGCCGCCGATCTACGGGCTCTATGCCTCGGTGGTCCCGCTGCTGCTCTATCCCCTCTTCGGCACCTCCCGGCACCTGGCCGTCGGCACCATCGCCATCGACATGCTGATCGTGGCGGCGGGACTGAGCCTGATCGCCGAGCCGGGGTCGGCGCGGTACATCGAGCTGGCGATCCTGCTTGCGGCGATGGTGGGCAGCCTCCAGGTGCTGATGGGCGTCGTCCGTCTCGGCTTCGTCGTGAACCTGCTGTCCCGGCCCGTCATCACGGGTTTCACGGCGGCGGCGGCGCTGATCATCGGCTTCAGCCAGCTCGGCAACCTGCTGGGCCTGTCGATCCCACAGTCGCAATACATTCACACGCTCATCCTGGCGGCGCTCCGGCGCGTGGGCGAGTGGCACCTGCCCACGCTTGCGCTCGGCGCGGGCGGCATCCTGCTCATGCTCGGCCTCCGGCGCTGGCTGCCGAGGCTCCCCGCCCCGCTCATCGCCGTGATCCTCGGCACGCTGGCCGTCGTGGGTCTGCACCTCGACCAGGGCGGCGTGCGCATCGTCGGCGACATTCCCACCGGGCTGCCCTCGTTCCGGACGCCCCACTTCGACGTCGCCTCGGCCCGGCTGCTCTTCCCCACGGCCATCACGCTCGCCCTCGTGCAGTTCATGAACGTCATCTCGCTGGGCAAGGTCTTCGCCGCCCGCTACCGCTATTCGGTGAAGCCCAACCAGGAGCTCTTCGCCATCGGGCTGTCCAACCTCGGCGGGAGTTTCTTTCGCAGCCTGCCCGTCTCGGGCAGCTTCTCGCGCACGGCGGTCAACGCCCGGGCGGGCGCGCGCACGCCGATGTCCAACATCATCGCGGCGCTCGTCATCACGCTGACGCTCCTTTTCCTCACACGGCTCTTCTTCTACCTGCCCATCCCCATCTTCGCCTCCATCATCATGGTGGCCGCCTTCGGCATGGTCGACGTCCAGGAGGTGCGCTTCCTGCTCAGGGCCAAACGCATCGACGGCTACATTGCCATCCTGACGTTCCTCGCCACGCTCTTCATCGGCATTCAGGAGGGCGTGCTCCTCGGCGTCACGGTCTCCGTGCTGGCGATCATGTATCGCATCAGCCGGCCCAACGTCGCCGTCCTCGGGCATCTGCCCGGCACCCGCTCCTTCCGAGACCTCCGGCGGCACCCCGAAGCGCAACCGATCGAAGGCATCCTCATGCTCCGCGTCGACGCCTCGTTCTCGTTCGCAAACGCGGAGTTCCTGAAGGACCTCATCCTGAAGGAGAGTGAGCCGGAGGACAGCAAGATCCGCGCGGTCATCATCGACTCGAGCAGCGTCAACGACCTCGACATGACGGCGCTGGCCGTGCTCCGAAACGTCGCCGAGACGCTCAAGGAACGCGGCATCGAGCTGTATTTCGGCGGCGTCAAAGGACCCGTGCTCGACGTCTTTCAGCGCTCGGGGCTTTACGATCAACTTGGCGCGGATCACTTCTTCCTCAGCCCCCACCGCGCCGTGCGATACGTCCTCACGAAGTGGGGCAGATCGGAGGACTACCTCGACGCCGTTCCCCACGGTCGCAGCGGAACGACCCTCCCGCCGTGGGAACACCCGACCTCGGAGACCGATTCGTCGTGAGCGGACCGCGGCGCGGCCCACGAAAAAAGGCGACCCGCCGGAGCAGATCGCCTTTCCCGAAACCGGGTGCGGCGGACTTACGACTTCTTGCCGTACCGCCGCATAAACTTCTCCACGCGACCCGCCGTATCGACGTACTGACGACGCCCCGTATAGAACGGGTGGTTCGTCGAATCGACTTCCGAGACGTACGTGTCGCCCTTGATCGTCGAGCGCGTCTGGAACGTCGTGCCGTCGGCGAGCTTCACCGTGATCAGCTTGTATTCGGGATGCAGATTCTCTTTCATGGTTCCCCTTCCGCGTTTATCGCAAAGCGTGTTCTTCAGGTGCAAATCGTCGAATCATAAAGTACGCAGGGCGCAAACTCAAGTTTCCACGGGCATGATTCGCCAAGGATTCACGCGATCCTTGCCCCCGAGAGGCCGACGCGAAACCGGCCGGCAACATCGGGAAGCGCAAGAGCAGGGGCAAAACAGGAAGAAGTTTGTCTGAAAGAGGACATCGGTCGGCCCCGTAAATTCGGTCGGCCCCGTAACGGTGCGCCCTCGCGGGTGAAAAAGACACCGCCTTCAACGGCTGCATCACTTGACCACGAAGGCGGCCGTCGTGGAGCCGGCCATCAGTTCGAACCTGCCCGGCTCCACGACGGGGCGATCGTCGAGACCGATGAACGCCGGTTCGGATACCGGCAGGGGGAACGAGACGGTGCGCGCCTCTCCGGGGGCCGGCGCGATCTTTTCGAAACGCCGGAGCCGCTTCACCGACGGGGCGATGCTCGCGTAGAGATCGCGGCTGTAGAGTTGGACGACCTCACGACGACCGACACCCGGAGCGTATCCGTCGTGCCCACCGTGTCGGCGCGCAGCGTGAGATCCCGGTATGCAAAGGTCGTATAGCTCAGCCCGTGGCCGAACTCCCATTGCGGATTGAAACCGTTCCTCCCGAAGGTCGTGTCGGCCCGCTCGCTGTTTTTATGGTCGTACGTAACCAGGCTGTTGGCATAACGGGGGTAGGTGAACGGCAGCCGGCTGGGCATGGACGGCAAACGGCGCGAGAAAGAGAAGCAGCAGGACGTATCGGAGGGGTCTCACGGGTATGAAAAGGTGTTTATGTAGAAGCATAAAACTCAGGCGGGGGGGGCGCCGTCGACTCCCGAACGATGAGTTCGACGGGGAACGTCCGGCGCACCGGTTCGGATGCCTCGCCCCGCACCCTTGCGATGAGTTGCCGGGCGGCCGCTGCCCCCAGTTCCCGCACCGGCGCCCGGGCCGTCGTGAGGGGAGGGGCGGCAAAGCGGGCGCTGCTCACGTCGTCGAAACCGGTAACCGACATCTCTTCCGGGACCCGTATGCCGGCCTCTTTCAACGCCGCCAGCGCCCCGATGGCAGCCTGGTCGTTGGCGGCCATGAGGGCTGTGGGACGCGGCGAGAGTGCGAGCGCTCCACGGGCCATCTCGTATCCGGCCTCCTGCGTGTACCCCACCAACTCCGACGACAGTTCGATCCGTTCGGCTTCCGGCACTTCGGCCATGGCCTTCCGGAAGCCTTCGAGCCGCTCCCTGGCGTCGGACGCCCGGGCCGGCCCCCGAAGCAGGGCCACACGGCGATGTCCCAGCGCCAGCACGTGGCGCGTCAACCCATAGAATCCTCCGTAGTTGTCGAATAGGATCAGATCCACATGCTGCTCCTTCGCCGGCGTGTTGACATACACGACGGGGCTGCTCTGGGCCAGCAAGCCGCTCAGGCTCCCCAGATCCATGGTGGGCGCCATGATCAGCAAGCCGTCCACACGGGGACCCATGCCGTGCAGCGCCGTCGCCAGTTCGTCCGTGTCGTAGTGCGAGGTGGAGATCAGGATAAAAAACCCGGCGTCTCGCGCGGCCCGGTCGATCCCATGCAGAAACTCGGAGAAAAACTCGCCGCTTACGAAGGGCACCAGCACACCGAGGCCGCCCGTCACCTTTCTGAGCAGGCTCTGCGCCACCGGGTTGGGTCGATAGCCGAGGTGCGCCACCGCTTCCGTCACCCGGCGACGCTTCTCTTCACGGACCGCATCCGGATTGTTCAGAACCCTCGAGACGGTTGAGATGGACACTCCTGCCAGACGGGCTACGTCGCGTATCGTGACTCGCATTCGATGTGTGTGAAAAGGTTTTCAAACATACGAATCTCCCTCCAGGGATACAAGGCGGCGCACGAAAAGCGCGAAACAGCCCTGCCTGTCGGCGCGACGGGTCATGCCGGCCGGGAGGTCTGGTTTCCACGCCTACGTCGGCCCCTCGTTTCCGGCTCCGGGAGGCGTCTCCAACGCCCGGTTCACCCCCACGGGCGTGGGGATAGGTCGCTGCGCTCGGGCAAGCATCTCATCTCCGGCGGTTCACCCCCACGGGCGTGGGGATAGGGTTGTTGGCAAGCACATAATATGCTATGTGCCCGGTTCACCCCCACGGGCGTGGGGATAGGCGGACGATGAGACGATCGCAATCGATGATTTTCGGTTCACCCCCACGGGCGTGGGGATAGGATCTAATCAGCATTTCGCGTGCGCTCGCAAATCGGTTCACCCCCACGGGCGTGGGGATAGGCTCAGGAATCTGTGCGCCGCTACCTCACCCATCGGTTCACCCCCACGGGCGTGGGGATAGGCGTCCCGGCCTTGGGGTCCGGCAGTCCCGTGACGGTTCACCCCCACGGGCGTGGGGATAGGGATCCGACCTTGAACCGCGCGGCGTATTCATCCGGTTCACCCCCACGGGCGTGGGGATAGGGCATGTTCTCGCAATCCTGACCTGACAGGTCACGGTTCACCCCCACGGGCGTGGGGATAGGTGACCCATGGAATAAAACCATGTTCTCAATATCGGTTCACCCCCACGGGCGTGGGGATAGGCGT
>JALSSK010000451.1 GCA_026984335.1 Rhodothermales bacterium | reverse complement strand
GCACACGGTCCTCGTCGAAGGGCCGAGCCGCCGGAGCGACGAACGGCTCGCCGGACGGACGGACACGAACAAGATGGTCGTCTTCGCCCGAAAGAACTTCGCGAAAGGGCAGTACGTGAAGGTGCGGATCACCGACTGCACCTCGGCGACCCTCATCGGCGAACCGCTCGGAGCGGCGGAACCCGCCCTCGCCTGAGCCGCCTCTCCCCCCGACCAACCCCGTCTCGATGCTCGTCTACGAAGTCAACCTCCACGTGAAGGACGAGGCGGCCGACGCCTTCTCGGCGTGGCTGCGCGAGCACATCCGCGAGATGCTCGCCATCGACGGCTTCGAGCGCGCCGTGCGGCATCGCGTGGAGACGGACCGCCCCGGCGCACGGACGTGGTGCGTGCATTATTACGTGACCGACCGCGCGCACCTGAATGCCTACTTCGAACGGCACGCCGCCGCCATGCGGGCAGACGGCCTTCGGCGTTTCGGCGGAAAATTCACGGCCGACCGGCGTATTCTTGACGAAGTTGAAGCGTTTAAGCAGCGGTCCGGAAAATCGGACGGAAGCCCCACATGAGACGCATTCCGTAGTGCGTAAGAGCGCTTCCGGAAAGCAATGGGCCGGGTTTGCGCGGAGAAACGCAGCCTGAAGGCTGCCGCCACATTTTGATCACATGAATGTAGCCGCATGCTTTAGCTTGCCCCGAACCGGCAACCATGCCCATTCACGCCGAAGAAGTGAAGAACGCCTTATTAACGCAATACGCAATACGCAATACGAAAGCGTGCCGCCCGGCTTGACGGACCACACGGCTCTCGCTCCTCAGATCAGCAATCATGGACAGACAGGCCATTCAAGAGCGATTCGGGATCATCGGCACGTCGCCGCTGCTCTTGCGCGAGCTCGACCGGGCGCGGCAGATCGCGCAGACGGACATCACCGTGCTCATCGAGGGGGAAAGCGGCGTCGGGAAGGAGCTCTTCGCGCAGGCCATCCACGAGATGAGCCGCCGCCGCCACAAGCCGCTCGTGACGGTCAACTGCGGGGCGATCCCGGAGGGGCTGATCGAGTCCGAGCTCTTCGGCAACGAGAAGGGCGCGTATACGGGCGCAGTGGAGCGGCGGATCGGCTACTTCGAACAGGCGAACGGCAGCACCATCTTCCTCGACGAGATCGGCGAGATGCCGCAGGCGGCGCAGGTGCGCCTCCTCCGCGTGCTCGAGACCGGCGCGTTCAGCCGCGTCGGCTCGTCGAAGGTCATCAAGGTGGACGTCCGCGTCATCGCCGCGACGAACAAGGATCTCGGCCGGGAGGTGCAGGCCGGACGGTTCCGCGAGGATCTGTATTACCGCCTCAGCACCGTCGTGCTCAAGATTCCGCCGCTGCGCGAGCGTCCCGAGGACATCCTCCCCATCTTCGAGCATTTCCTGCACCGGTTCGCGCAGAAGTACAACACGGCGCCCAAGCGGCTGAGCGAAGACGCGCGGCGGCTTCTGTTGCGGTATCGCTGGCCCGGCAACATCCGTGAGCTTCGGAACGTGGCCGAGCAGGCGGTGGTGCTCCATCGCGGCGACACGCTCACGGCGGACGACCTGCGCTCGTACCTCCGGGGCGTGACCGCCTCCGGCGTCAATCAGGGGCTGGTGCCGGTCGGGCGCATGCGCTCGGAAAACGGCGTGGACTCCCGCGAGCGCGAGCTCATCTACCGGGCGCTGCTCGAACTCCGTCTGGAGATCCGCGAGATGAAAGAGCAACTCGGCGCGCTGACGGCCCGGCTCGGCGCAGCGATCCCGCAGGCGAACCGGCGCGAAGAGGACGGCGACCTCGTCATCGTGCACAAGACGGAGCCGGAGGCGTATACGTCGCTCATCGAAGACGTGCCCTACGAGATCGAGGCCGAGCCTGAGCGCCGCCCCCCCGTGACGAAAGCGGAGCCGGTGAAACCCGCCGAGGAGGAGCCCCTGCCGACGCTCGAAGACGCCGAGCGCCGGCTCATCGCCGAGGCGCTCCGTCGCTTCGAGGGCAACCGGCGGCAGACCGCGCGCGCCCTCGGCATCAGCGAGCGCACCCTCTATCGCAAACTCAAGGAGTACGAAGCGGAGTCCTGACGTTCCGCCTCCATCCCCGGCATGATTCATTCCCCCCCGCTCCGCCTCTCGCTCGCCGCCGCGCTTCTGCTTGGCGGCTGCGCCTATTACAGCTTCACCGGCGCCACCATCCCGGCGCACCTCCACACCATCGCCGTCCCGCTCGCCGAGGACCACAGCGTCAGCACCGTCACCGGCCTCGACGACCGGCTCACGCGGCTGCTCATCGACCGCTTCGTCGGGCAGACGCGCCTCTCGCTCGAAGAGGACCCCGAGCAGGCCGACGCCGTGCTCACCGCCACCATCGACCGCTACTCGAACGAGCCCACGGCCGTCGGCGGGCAGGAACGCACCACGCGGAACCGCGTCACCATCTTCGTCACGGCCCGCTATGAGGACCGCGTCGAGAAGAAAGAGATCTTCCGCCGGTCCTTTTCCGGGTTCGAGGAGTATGATCCGTTGACGGAGGGGCTCGCGGGCGAGGAGAGCGCCGCCGCCGCCGCCCTCGAAAAGATCGCCGACGACATTTTCACGGCAGCCACGTCGAACTGGTGATTCCTTCCGAAGGCGCCGCTTCGTAACCTTCCGGGCCCGGTCCCCTACCCAAGCCTTATGCCGCTCGCAACCCAGCTCATAGCCACGTTTTATGCCGTCGGGATGGCCGTGCTGCTGTTGTACGGCCTCAATCTGCTGTGGATGGCGCTCGTCCACGCGCGGCGGGAGGAACTGCTTCCGGGCGCTCCCCCGAATCCGGACGAGGCGCCCGAGCCGGACGAGACGTGGCCGGTCGTGACCGTGCAACTTCCCCTGTTCAACGAGGCCTTCGTCGCCGAGCGGCTCATCGACGCGTGCGCCCGGCTCGACTACCCCCGGCGCCGGCTCGAGATTCAGGTGCTCGACGACTCGACCGATCACACGGCGGAGCTGACGGCCCGGCGCGTGGCGCACTGGCGCGCGCGCGGCATCGACATCGTGCACATCCACCGGAAGAAGCGGGACGGCTACAAGGCGGGCGCGCTCCAGAACGGCCTCCGCCTGGCGCGGGGCGCGCTCATCGCCGTCTTCGACGCCGACTTCGTCCCGCCCTCCGACTTCCTCCGACGCACCGTCCCGGCCTTCGCCGACCCGCGCGTGGGGATGGCGCAGGCGCGGTGGGGACACCTCAACGCCGGGCACTCGCTCCTGACCCGCATCCAGGCTTTCGGCCTCGACACCCACTTCGCCATCGAACAGCGCGTGCGGAGCCTGGCCGGATGCTTCATCAACTTCAACGGCACCGCCGGCATCTGGCGGCTGGCCTGCATCGAAGATGCGGGCGGCTGGCAAAGCGACACGCTCACCGAAGACCTCGACCTGAGCTATCGGGCGCAGCTCAGAGGGTGGCGCTTCCGCTACCTCCCCGAGCTCGAAGCCCCGGGCGAACTGCCCGTGGACATCAACGCCCTCCGCTCCCAGCAATTTCGATGGACGAAGGGAGCCGCTCAGACGACCCGCAAGATGCTCGGCCCGCTGTGGCGGTCGGCGCAGCCGTGGCGCGTCAAGCTCGAGGGCACGTTGCACCTGACGGCCCACATCGTCTTCCCCTTCGTGGTGCTCGTCGCCGCGCTCCACGCCCCTCTCATGCTTTTCAAAAACCTCGGAGAAGGCCCGGGCGAGCTGTATTTCGCCGTGATGGGCGTCGGGCTCACGGGCTTCGTCGGCTTCTTCCTCGCCCAGCTTTTCGCCCAGCGCGCCCTCTATCCGGACTGGCCGCGCAGGACGATGCTCTTCCCGCTGTTCATGGCCGCGAGCATGGGCATGGCCGTCAACAATACGCGGGCGATCTGGGAGGCCGTGCGCGGCAAGCGCTCCGCGTTCGTCCGCACGCCGAAGTACGACGTGCACGCGCACGGCAACCGGCGGGCGTGGTGGCGCACCCGGTATGCCGAGACGCGCATCCCCGGCATCGTATGGATCGAGATTCTCCTGACGCTCTACTGCCTGGCCGGGCTCGGCGTCACGCTCGTCTACGGCGAGTGGGCGGCGGCCCCGTTTCAGGCGCTCTTCACCCTCGGCTTCGGGCTCGTCGCGGCGTACAACGTGCGCCAGTTCCGGCAGGCCCGCCCGGCCCGCCGGACAATCGCGCAAAGATTTGCCTGAGCTACGCGGGATTGCGTACCTTGCGGCGCAACGGCCCGGCGGGACCCGGCACGCATCACGAAGGGCATCCGCCTGCAAGACCCGCGCATTCCTGCCTCCCGCCCGTCGCCTGCGTTCCCACGCGCTTTCTCATCCACGGTATGCCGCTCCCCAAGCTTCAACATATGCTTTCGCTCCTCGACAAGGACCGCGCCGGTGAGGCGCTGCCGCTTCTGGAGGAGCTCGTCGCGTCGGTTCCGACGTATGCCGCCGCACATGTGGCGCTCGCGCGGGCCTACGAGACCGAGCATCGGTGGGACGAAGCTTTCCATAGCTGGCAGAACGCCCGCTTCCTCGTGCCGAACAGTCCCGCCGTGGCCGCGGGTCTCCGGCGCGCCGCCATCGCACGGGCGCACCCCGGGGCCGCTCCGGCCGAAGCGCGGCGGCCCGCCCAGCGCACCGGGGCCGTCGAAACGCCCGTGGAAGCGCCGGCGTGGACGAAAGTGGGCGAGGTGGTGCAACCCGAGCCGGACGAAGCGCCGCCCGACTTCGAGGACCTCGACCGCCTCATCGAGGAGTTGGAGTCGGCGCGCATCGTGCCCGACCCGGAGCCCCACGCGATCCCGCCGCCGGACCTGGAGAACGAGATCGATGACATGGTCTCCGAGACGCTCGCGAAGATCTACGCATCGCAGAACCAGTTTGAGGAAGCCGCTCGCGTCTACGAGAAGCTCGCCGCCCGGCAGCCGGAGCGCGCCACCGAGTTCCTTCACCTCGCCACCGAGATGCGGCGAAAAGCATCGTGACGCGTCCACGGTGAGCCTATGACGCCTCCCCCCTTCGCGCGGCTCTTCGCGAAAGAGACCCGCCTCGTCGCCGGGTTGATGAGCGGCACCTCGCTCGACGGCGTGGATGCGGCCGTGGCGCGGCTCTCGGGAAGCGGGCGCGCCCTTCGCCTCGAAGCGCTCGCCTTCGTGAGCCTTCCGTACCCGGAGGCGCTCCGTACGGCGCTCCTGGCCAACTCCGCGCCCGAGACCTCCTCCGTCCGCGCCCTCTCGCAGCTCAACGCCCGCCTCGCCCACACGTACGCCGAAGCCGTGCGCGCCGCCGCCGCCGAAGCCGGCCTCGCCGTGGCCGACCTCGACCTCGTCGGCTCGCACGGGCAGACGGTCCACCACGTGCCGAAGGCCGAGCCGTGCGCGGGCCTGCCCACCGCGTCCACCCTTCAGATCGGAGACCCCTCGATGCTCGCCAACCTCCTCGGCCTCCCCGTCGTGGGCGACTTCCGCACGGCCGACGTGGCGCTCGGGGGGCAGGGCGCGCCCCTCGCGCCGTACTTCGACTACGCCCTCTTCTCCGACGACGCCGAGACGCGCGGGCTGCTCAACCTCGGCGGCATCGCCAACCTCACCGTCCTTCCCGCCGGCGCCCCGCCCGGGGCCGTCTCCGCCTTCGACACCGGCCCCGCCAACATGGTGCTCGACGCCCTCGCCCGCCGCCGGCTCGGCGCGGCCTACGACGCCGGCGGCGCGCTCGCCGCGCGGGGACGGGTGCGCGAAACCCTGCTCGCGGAGCTCCTCGCCCACCCTTTCTTCGCCCGGACGCCCCCCCGTTCCACCGGGCGCGAGGACTTCGGCGACGCCTTCGTCGCGGCGATGGAGGCCCGCGCCGCCGCCCTCGGCATCACCGACCCCGCCGACCTCATGGCGACGGCGGCGATGCTCACCGTCCGTTCGATCCACGACGCGTACGCGCGCTTCGTCGCTCCGGGCCGCCGGCTCGAGGCGCTCATCGTCTCCGGCGGCGGTGTCCACAACGCCTTCCTCATGGCCCGCCTCGCGGAAGCCTTCGCGCCCGCGCCCGTCCGCTCCGTCGCCGCCTACGGCATCGACCCCGACGCGAAGGAGGCGCTCTGTTTCGCCGTGCTCGCGCACGAGACGGTCAACGGCGTGCCGACGAACCTCCCCTCCGTCACCGGCGCCGCCCGCCCGACGCTCCTCGGCAAGCTCTGCTTTCCGGGCTGAGCACGGCGCCCCGAACGGCCCATCCGCGGCGAAACCGTCCGGCTGCTTCCCGAAGCGGCGCGACGTCTTCCCGAATCCCTCGCGGGGAAGACGTTTCGGTCTTATGCCGAGGCCGCCAGGGCCATCCCCAGCGCCTTGAACCGGCATGAACGACGGAGAGGGTGGGACCCGGAACGTCAAAACGTGAAGAAATCGACCGGGCGGCAAGAACGGATCCCTCTGTGGTTCGTGAGAGAGAGCCCCGTTTTCACCCACCGACCGCAAACCGTCCCGCGCCATGTCCGACACCTTCACGCCCATTCACGAGGTCGGCGAGTTCGGCCTCATCGAACGGATGCGCGCCGTCCTCGGCCCGCCCGCCGACCCCGACGTGCGCCTCGGCATCGACGACGACGCGGCGGTGTACACCATCGGCGAGGGGCGCGTGCACGTCTTCACCACCGATGCGCTGATCGAGGGCGTCCACTTCGACCGGGCGTTCATGCCGATGCCGCACCTCGGCGTCAAGGCCGTCGCGATCAACGTGAGCGACGTCGTGGCGATGAACGCACAGCCGCGCTTCGCCACCATCGCGCTCGGGCTGCCCGCCTCGATGTCGGTCGAACAGGTCGAAGGCTTTTACGCGGGCGTGCGGCAGGCGTGCGAGGCGTACGGCGTCACGCTCATCGGCGGCGACACCACGACGGCGCGCTACCTGACGGTGGTCGTCTCGATGATCGGCGAGGCGCGGGAGGAGGCCGTCGTCTTCCGGCGCGGCGCGCGTCCCGGCGACCTGATGTGCGTCACGGGCGACCTCGGCGGGGCCTATGCGGGGCTGAAGATCCTCCTCGAGCAGCGGCGGGTGCTCCGCGAGACCGAGGGCGACTACGAACCCGACCTCGACCCTTTCCGGTACGTCATCGCGCGGCAACTCACGCCTACGGCCCGCCTCCGGACGATCCGCGACTGGGCCGAGCGCCGCGTCCGCCCGCACGCGCTCATCGACGTCTCGGACGGGCTCGCCTCGGAGGTGCATCATATCTGCCGCCAGAGTGATTGCGGGGCGCTCGTCCGCACCGCCGCGCTCCCCATCCACCCCGAGACCCGCGCCGTCGCCGACGAGTTTCGCGAGGATGTGGACACGTACGCGCTCTTCGGCGGCGAGGATTACGAACTCCTCTTCGCCCTCCCCGAGGAAGACCTCGACAAGCTCGACCCGGAGAGCTTCACCGTCGTCGGGCAGTTCACCGAGGCGAGCGAGGGCATCCGCGCGCAGACGCCCGAGGGCGGCGTCATCCCCCTCACGGCGGGCGGCTATCAGCATTTCAGCAACGGGGCGTGAGGGTCGGGGCTCACGGCGGTCGCCGTCAGTACGGGAAGGCGCAGACCCGGTCCGTCTCGCGCCACCGTTCGAGCAGGCTCCGGCGCTCCCGCTGACGGCGCATGAAGCCCGGCGCATCCGTCCCGATGGGCGAGCCGGGCGGCGCGGAGACGGCGGCGGGCCGTTCGTCCGCGCGATACAGCCGGAAGAGATACCGGTCGATCTCGTCGTAAAGGAGGCTCCGGTGGGAGACGGTCTCGTGGTCGCGGCGGGAGCCGGGGTTGTCTTCGAGCCACGCGTGCAGCTCGCGAAGGTGCTGCGTGACGCGGGCGCGCACGGCGGGCGAGAGCCGCGCCAGCTCGGCCGTCTCGAGGAGGGCGTCCGTCCATACCCCCTGCACGATGCGCTGAAGCTCGGCGTCGTACGGGTCTTCCGGGACCTTCTTTTCCCAGATCTCTTTCGAGACACGGGTGAGGGTCTCGCTCAGTCCCGGCAGTTCGTCGTCGAAGTCCTCCTGATAGGCGAGGCGCGCGAGCCGTTCGGGCTGGAGGAGGAGGCCGAGCGTCATCGTTGCAGCCACCTCGGCGGGCATGTACGGGTCGAAGACGGGCGCCGTGCGGCCGGCGAAAAGCTCCCGGTGCGCGGGGAAGCCCGGCGGACGGGGCGGGATCGCCCGGCGGATGCGTTCGGGCAGGCGGAGCGCTTCGGGCGTGAGCGTGGCGAGCATCGCATCGAGCGCGGCGATCTGCCCGGCGGCCGGCACGACCTCCGGCAACGGCTGCGTGTCCCCGCGCAGCGCATAGCCGTACTGCACGCCGCCGACCATCTTCGCCACGGCCTCCGTCTGATACCGGTGGTGGAGATAGAGCGGCACGAGCGCCTCCTGAAGCGTGGCGAGCGGCCGTCCCTCACGGATGGACGAGAGACCGAACCGGTCGAGCGCGATGCGGCGCACCTCCATCTCGTGATCGAGCATGCGCACGGGGTCGTCGCCGTTGTCCCACAGATGCGCCAGCGGATGCGCCCCGCCGGGCGGACGCGCGTCGGCGTCGGTGATGTAATACAGCCCTTCGGCGCGCGCCTCGTCGAGGATGGCCGTGAGGGCGGCGCGCGCGTCGGTCGTGTCGGGGAAGTCGGTGTAGCCGTACCGGATGGTTATTTTATCCCACGCGCCGATGCCGACGGCATATGCGTCGTCGAGCGAGAGGTCGCCCTCCGGCGTGAGGGTGACGAGCGGCGCGGGGTAGTCCATCACCGAGGCGCGGTCGTTGACCGAGGCGGCGAAGTTGTGCGCCAGCCCGAGCGTGTGGCCGACCTCGTGCGCGGAGAGCTGGCGGAGGCGGGCGAGCGCGGCGGCGAGCATCGGGTCGTCTTCGGGCGGGAAACCGCCGGCGTGGTCGCCGGAGAAGGGCGAGAGCAGCCCCTGGGCGATGAGGTAGTCCTGCCGCACGCGGAGCGAGCCGAGGAGCACGTGCCCCTTGATGATCTCGCCCGTGCGCGGGTCCGTCACCGACGAGCCGTAGCTCCACCCGCGCGTGGCCCGGTGCACCCAGTTGATGACGTTGTACCGGACGTCCATCGGGTCGGCGCTGTCGGGCAGGACCTCGACGCGGAAGGCGTCGCGGAAGCCCGCCGCCGTGAACGCCTGGTTCCACCACCGGGCGCCGTCGAGGAGGGCCGAGCGCACCGGCTCCGGCGTGCCGGGATCGAGGTAGTAGACGATGGGTTCGACGGGGTCGCACAGCCCCTCGGCGTCGCGCGGGCCGGCGCACGCCAGCCGGTGCCGGTTGATGAACCGCTTCTCCCGATCCTCGCCGATGGGCGTGGCATAGTCCATGTACGACGTGCCGAAGTAGCCCGAGCGCGGGTCGAAGACGCGCGGCTCATAGCCCGGCGGCGGCAGCTTCACGAACGAATGGCGCTCGCGGAGCGTGACCGCGTACGGGTCGGCGGCCACGTCGCGCACGAAGCGGCCGGGGTTCTCGCTCACGAACGTGAGGACCGCCTCCATCTCCGTGTTCTCGGGAAAGGCCTTGAGCATGGGCGGGTACGGCGCGCTCCGGGCCGCGTCGAGGCGGAAGCTGCCCTGTCCCGTCCCCTTCAGCCGCCGCACGACCCCGTGCGCGTCCCGCACGATGAAGGCGGTGGCGTCGACGAGCACGCGCCCGTCCGTCTCGGCGGCGACGGTGAAGCCCCACACCACGCTCGGCGCGAAGGCGTCCGCCACGGACCGGCGCTCGGCGGCGTTGTCCGTGTCCGCGCGGAACCGCAGGTTCGGCGCGACGAGCAGCACCTTCGGCCCCATGCGCTCGAACCGCACCACGCGCTCGCCGCCGAGCTGGTTGCGGTCCAGCCCCACGTCGTTCGACCCGAGCCCCCCGGGCAGCGAGACGACGTACAGAAACTCCTCCCCGAAGCGCGGGATCTCGAGCCAGACCTTGCCCTGCGCCGCGTCCCGGTAGATCGGGAAGAAGCCGTCCATCTTTTCGAGACCCTCCGTCTTCTCGGCAATCGACGGCAGCTTTTGCGCCGAAGCGGCGAGCGGCAGGAACAGGCTGACAAAGAGCACGAGGACGTACGGGCGGAAACGCATCATGACACCGGAGGGGTTTGGGGGGAACGAAGCACGCCTCCAAGATAGGGCGCGTGCGCGAGGGAGCCAAGCGCCGCGCCGGGAGGAACGGCGGCGCATGCGGCCGGGAAGCGCGAGACGTCGAGGGTGTCAGGCGGACGGACCTCTGCGGCGGGCTTCCCGTACGTGATCGCCGGGCGCTGCGGGAGAAGCCGGAGGCCTTTTTTGCCTCTCAGGTAAAGCGTTGGAAAACGGAGCTATACTTCCCGAAGCGAGAGGAAACGGCGATTGTCTTCGGCCGTGCGACCGGGGTCGCCTGGTTTGCCCGACAGCAGGCGCTCGATGCGTCGCCATGGTTCGTCGGTGATCTCGTAGCGTCGTTTGGGCATGGCGTTTTTGCCCGAAGATGCGACACCGCGACATCGAACCCGAGAACACGCAATGAATGTGCCTACGACCTAGCCATGAAGGGCCTCATACAGCGCCTTCAGGAGCGCCCCGTCCGCGTCGCCGGTGTGCTCCCAGTACATGACGCCGCCCAGCCCCTTCTCCCGCGCGTACCGGCCCTTTTCCCGGAGCGACGCCTCGTCTTCGTAGGAGATGAAGACGAGCGAGTCCGGCTGCCAGAGATACGGCGCCTTCGCCGCGTCGTCCCAGTGTCGCTCGTAGCCGTTCCTGCCGACGTACCGGCCGGCGAGCACGTGGTAGGGATAGCTTTCGACCCGCCCCTCATAGGGCTGATACAACCCGTCGTTCTCCGGGCGGACGCCGCGCCAGCCGTAGCCGTAGAAGGCCGCCCCGAGCACGACCTTCCGCGCCGGAACGCCCGCTCGAAGCAGCGCCTCCACCGCCTCCGCACCCGAAGGCGCCGCGACGCCCGACGGCGGGTACAGGTTGGCGTGATGCCCCGTGCGCTCCGTCCACGGACCGTGGAAATCGTACGTCATCAGGTTGATGAAGTCGAGGTATTCGGCGGCGGCGCCGAGGTCGGTGTGCGCCAGATACTCCTCGCCCGCTCCGGCGGCGATGGTCAGTTCATAGCGCCGCCCTTCGGCGCGACCGTCGCGGTCGCTCTGCCGGTCGAGGCGCTCGCGGAGCGTCCGGAGGAGCAGCGTGAAGTTTTCCCGGTCCGCTTCGCGATACACGTTGTCCTCGCCGGGCTGCCCCGGATACTCCCAGTCGATGTCGAGGCCGTCGAGTGCGAAGCGGGTCATCAGAGCCACGGCGCTTTGCGCGAACGTCTCGCGGGACGCCTCGGTGAGCGCGGCGTCGGAGAAGTTTTCCGACCACGACCACCCGCCGACGGAGAGCAGGATCCTGAGCTCCGGATGCCCGGCCCGGAGCGTCGCCAGACGGGGGGGGTCGTCGGGGCTTTCGAGCACCACGGAGTCGTTGCGCACGTTGGCGAAGGCATAGTTGATATGTGTGAGGCGGGCCGCGTCGGCCTCGCGCACCTCCCCCCCGCGCGGACCGAAGAGGTAGCCGACGAGCCGGTAGGTCTCCGCCGGCGCATGACCTTCCCGCGCCTCGTCGCACGCGGTCAGGCCGGCGGCGAGCGCCGTCAGCGCCAGCGCGAAGGCCGCCGCCCGCAGGGGTCGTCCATTGCCGTTCATATCTTGATGAAGATGCGTCGCCGGTAGAGCACCCAGGCGACGAACCAGAAGAGGACCACGTGGGCGAGGGCGAAGAGGAGCGAGCCGTTCATCGGGCCGGCGAGGGCGACGAAGACGTTCCGGTACAGCCAGCCGTAACCGCTCGTCGTCTCGCCGCCGCCGGCGGGCGCCCGCACCCAGTAGATCAGCACGAGCACCCAGAAGATCGAGAGCACGTACACGAAGAGCGGGTTCATGCCGAAGACCCGGAGCGGGTGTGTCCATGCCTTGTATCCTTTCACATCGATCAGCCAGACGAACCACGCCAGGCACACCATCGCGATGCCGCCGGTATAGAGCACGTACGAGCTCGTCCACAGCGGCTTGTTGATGGGGAAGGCGAGGTCCCACACCAGCCCGCCGAAGATCAGCGCCGTGCCCGCGAGCAACATTTTGAGCACGGCGTCTTCGAGCCGGGCCTCCGAGTGGATGAGCCGCCCGGTGAGGTAGCCGAGGACGACCGTCACGGCGGCGGGGAGGGTGCTGAGCAGCCCTTCCGGATCGAACGGCACGCCGAAGCCTTTGTACACGTGGTTCTCTCCGAAGACGAAGAGGTCGACGCGCCGGGGAAGGTTCGTCTCCAGCCCGTACGGGTCCGCCCCGCCGAAGCCCCATAGTAAAAGCCAGTACCCCACGAGGATGCCCGCCGCCGCCACGACGAGTTGCTTCGGCTTGAGGTAGAGACAGAGCAACGCGCCGAGGCCGTACGCCAGCGCGATCCGCTGAAGCACGCCCATGATGCGGAGCGTCGAATAGTCGCGGACGTACGGGAAGCCGTTGAGCACGAGCATCCCGATGGCGAAGATGATCACCACGCGCCGCGCCGTCTTCTTGAGCGCCGCCGGGGTGGGCCGGTGGTCGTATTTGGCGAAAGAGAACCACATCGCCGCGCCGACGATGAAGAGGAAGAAGGGGAAGACGAGGTCGGTGGGCGTGGCGCCGTGCCATTCCGAATGGCGAAGCGGCGCGTACACGTACGACCAGCTCCCCGGCGTGTTGACGAGGATCATCCCGGCGATGGTGAGGCCGCGAAAGGCGTCGAGGGCGACGAAGCGTTTTTTGAGGAGCGGGCTGTCCGCGAGCGGGTCGGAGGCCGGGGCGGAGGCCGTCGCGGGCGCGGAGGCCATGGTCGAAGAGGTCGTCATGATTGGATCACCGCGGAGAGTTTGGTCCAGTGTTCGGGCGTGGGAGCCTTCGCTTCGAAGATCACGATGCCGGAGGCGCCGCCGGCCCGCGCGCGCCGCGCGGCCTCGGCCAGCTCGTCGGGGGTGAAGGCGGGGACGAACAACCCGGCATAGAGCGGCATCCGGCCGCCGAGCGCCGTCACGCCTTCCCGCGTCGCCTCCTCGATCCACGCCACGGGCTTCTCGTAAAAACTGTGGTAGATCATGGGCATCACCGCGTCGAGGTCCCACCGGGGCCAGTCCTGCCGGACGAGCCGCCGCGCGATGTCGGGCGTGGGGAAGACCGCCGCCGTGAGCTGCCGGTCTCCGGCATGCGCCACGTCCGCCAGGAGCGCCACCACCTCGGTGATGCGGTCGTACCGGAACCGCCGCCACGCCTCCGAAGCGGGCGGGTCTTCGAGCTCGAGCGGATCGACGCCGTGCTCGTCCCGAAACTTCGCGCGACACACGTCGCAATAGCAATAGTCGAACGCGGGGTATTCCTTGTCCTGAACGAGGTCGTACTTCTCCCACAGCGCGACGGGGAGGATGACGTCGGGGTAGCGGATATAGTCGAGGTGGAGGCTCGTCACGCCGGGGACCTCGGCCATGCGGCGGTAGTCTTCGGCCAGATAGGCGCGCACCGGCTCGCGGGTGGGGCAGAGGAACTTGTAATAGGGCACGTACGGCGGGTCGGTGGCGGTGGACTTCCCCAGCCGGTTGACGGCGTACCATTCGGGGTGCGTCTCCTCCATGCCGCCGCGCATCATCGTGGGGATCCAGGCGTGCGTCTCCAGCCCTTCCGCCTCGGCCACGGGCGCGATCCCCGCGAGCACGTCCGGCTCGCGCACGTGGACGAGGAGCGCGTCGATGCCGGCGGCGCGCCACTGCGCGAACTTCGGCTTCAGCGACGCCATGTCGGAGAAGTCGCCGCCCACCCAGGCCCAGTTTTTTTGCGGAAAAGCGGCCGGAGCCGCGCCCGTCGGAGCGGCAAAGGCCGGGAGCCGCCGCCCCGCCATGCCGAGCGCGCCCGAAGCCATGAGCGCCAGAAACTGTTTTCGGTTCATCGTTCGTCCTCCACAGGTTTGCGTTCGTCCATCCACACCTTTCCGTCGTCCCGGATGTGCACCGTCTTGCCGTCGAAGCCGGGGGCGACGATCTCGTACATACTCGCCGTGACGAAGAGCTCCGGCGCGAAGGCGAGGCCCTCCACGGAGAGGTCCTCCGCATGGAGCGCGGCGAGGTCGGCGGCATAGCGCCCGTGGGCCGCCCGGTACGCGCGTTGCCGCTCGTACAGCTCCCGGAGCGCGCGCCTCACCCGCTCGTTCGGATCCGGCGCGAAAGGCTCCTTCCCCGTCCCGGCGACGAGGCCCGAGAACTGCACGAAGCCCCAGTGCTCGGGCATGTGCATGGCAATGGCTCCCTGCGGCGACCACACCCAGTTGTCCTCGGGCAAGGGCTTGCCCGTGTCCGGGTCGCGGCGCTTCACGTACGCGCCGTCGGCGACCTCCACGCGCCACTCGACGCGGGAGAAGTTGACGCGCCACTGTTCGCCGGGGCGCGGCCTTCGGCGTTCGGGCGCGGCCTCGCGGAGCACGCGCCACGGGATGGCCAGCTCCACCGACCAGCCCCGGTCCGCGTCGCCGGGGCGGTTGAGCGTGCCGTCCACGTCGATGCCCGTCTTCAGCCCCCGCACGTCCCATGCGTCGAGGGGCGGGCCGCCGTCGCGGTAGGGTTTGAGGAGCATCAGATCCCACACCGTGGCGAGGGCGTTGACCTCGATCTCATAGTAGTCGTGCGTGTCGCCGTCGGGGTCGATGAAGACCTCGAAGTCGTTGTCGTGGAAGATGACGGCGTCGCGTTCGGTGAGCGTGGCCCAGACGTCCGGCTCCTCCATCACGGCGGCCACATAGAAATATTCGTCGTCCCAGAGCATTTTGGCGCGGGTGCGGAAGCGGGGCGCGGGCCGCGCGTCCCCCTCGATGTCGACGAAGGCTTCCGTCCACGGCGCTTCGGCCCACGCCGCCTCGTCGAGGCGCCCGTCGATGACCGGCGGCGCGGGGGCGCGGTAGCAGACGTACCGCCGGGGCGTCGGCTGCGCGACGACGAGCGCCGGGACGAGGCTCCCGAGCGCGGCGAGCATCCATGCGAGACGGCGGGGGGTCACGGTGTGGGTGGGGTTGGTGTGGATGTGTGGATGAGGGAAGCCCCCGAGGCGCGCGACCGGGCGGCGACCTCCAACCCTGCGCCTCCCCTGCGCGACGTCGCGCGCGGGCGGCGTCACTCACGAGGCGACGCGCGGGGTCTCGGCGGGGACGTTTTGGGCGGCGAGGGCCAGCGCGCCGAGGAGCGGGGCGTCGCCGCCAAGTTTCGAATGCACGATCTTCATCGGGAACGGGAGCGTCCCGGCGACGACCTCGCGGATGCGCCCGGCGATCCACGCCTCGTTCTGCGCGATGCTGCCGCCGAGCACGAGCACCTCGGGGTCGAGGAGCGCGCCGACGGCCACCACCGCCTGCGCCAGATAGTCGGCGGCGCGATGGACGAGGTCGACGGCCTCGGCGTTGCCGTTGCGGGCCTGCGCGAAGACCTCTACGGCCTCGCCGGGGGCGCCGTTGCCGCCGTGCCGTTCGGCCCACGTGCGGGCCAGCCCCACGCCGCCCGCCGTCAGTTCGAGACAGCCGTTGCGGCCCCAGTCCTTGCCGAGGTGGCGGGGGTCGGGGATGAAGAAGCCGAGCTCGCCCGCGGCGTGGTGCGCGCCGCGCCAGAGCCGCCCCTCGACCACGATGCCCGCGGCCACGCCGGTGCTCACGGTCAGGTACACGAGCGAGCGCGCCTCCCGCCCGGCTCCGAAGGCATACTCCGCCATCGCGGCGGCGTTGACGTCGTTCTCGATGATCGACGGCGCGTCGAGGCGCTGTTCGAGCAGGGCCGTCAGCGGCGCGTCCGCCCAGTCCAGGTTGGCGGCATAGAGCACCACCCCCGCGCCCACGTCGGTGATGCCCGGCGCCACACAGCCGACGCCCGCGAGCGCCTCCGGCTCCCGCCCGAGCGAGCGGAGACACCCGCGCACCTCCTCTGCGATGAACGCCACGAAGCGCTCCGGCTCCGTCATCTCCGGCGTGGCTCCGGTCTTCCGGACGAGGATCTCCTGCGGGTGGTCCACGGGCGCCAGCGCACACCGTACGTTCGTGCCTCCGATGTCAATGCCGGCCAGAAGCCGGGGCGGCGAAGAAAGGGACATGCTGCTTTTCGTCAATGCTTCCGGACGGAGGATGAGGCCGGGACCTCTCGAAGGCTAGGGCATCTCATACGTGGTGACAAAGGCCTCGGCGGCGTAAAACTCGGGCAGGCCCAATCGGTTCAGCGCCGCGGCGGTTTCGCGGTTGCGGTCCTTGGCGCGTTCCCAGAACTCCCGTTCGTCGTACGCTCCCGGAAACATGGCGCGGTCCTTCTGGCTCTCGTGCTTGAAGATGGCCTCGATCTTCCGGTCGAGGTCGGCCTTCGAGAGCGGGATGAAGATGTCCGTCTTGTCGATCTCCCACTCTTGCCACGCGCCCCGATAGAGCCACACGAGCGGGCGTTCGGCTTGCCGTTTCCGTCCTTTCCGGGTCTTCTTCGGTTGCTCGTCCCCGGCGGCTTCGCCGTTGTGCGGGGTCGTTTTCGCTTCGCCGCCGCGTTCGGCGTTGTACCGAAGCAAGGCCTCTTCGATGGCGCGGTAGCACATCCGGTGCGTGCCGTGGGGATCCGAGAGGTCGCCCGCCACGAAGATATGGGCCGGCTCGATCTCGCGGAGCAGGGCGAGCACCACCTGCACGTCCGCCTCGCCGATGGGGTCCTTCCGCACCGTACCCGTCTTATAGAAGGGCATATCGAGGAAGCGCGCGTGGGCGTCGTCGAGGCCCAGCACCTCGATGGCGGCTACGGCTTCGGCATAGCGGATGTGCGCCTTGATCTGCTGGATCGGCTCCAGATCCACCTCGCCGGGTTTTTTCTTCTTGAGAAAGCGGAGGTAACGCTCTTTCGTCTTTCGAAACGCCTCCCGGTTCGCCTCGTCGATGCCGAGCGCCGGCATACTCATCTCCACGAAGCGGAGCATGCGGCGCACGTCCGCGTCGAAGACGGCCATCGAGCCGTTGGTCATGTAGGCCACGGTGACGTCGTTCCGGTTGCGCACGAGCTTGTCGAGCATGCCGCCCATGGAGATGACGTCGTCGTCCGGGTGGGGGCTGAAGACGATCACGCGCTCGCTCCTGGCCAGGCTATCCGGATAGCGGATCCGCTGCCGGAGATCTTCGAAGACCCGGAGGCACAGCGCATCGACGTCGCCGGCGGCGTGCAGGAGGCCCTGCAGATGATGGCGGTAAAAGTCGGCGGCTTCGAGCTGGAGGATCGCCTTGCCGAGCTTCTCCGAGAGCCAGATGACGGCCCGCTTGGAGAGGCCTTCGTCCCAGGTCACCTCCTGCACGAGCCACGGTGTTTTTTCGCGGGTCAGTTCGCCGGCGGCGGGGCGATCCACGTAGAACGTGGCGTCGCGGTGGAGTTGCAGGTACGAGGCCGTCACCTGGCGCGT
Source organism: Rhodothermales bacterium (assembly GCA_026984335.1). GTDB lineage: Bacteria > Bacteroidota > Rhodothermia > Rhodothermales > ISCAR-4553 > JALSSK01. Next base: position 17,419 of record JALSSK010000451.1, on the reverse strand, counting down.
GGGCTCTTCTTCGACGGCGCGGCGGATGATGAGCGCCTTGTGCTCGCCGGTGGCCATGAGGATCACTTCCCGGGCGTCCAGGATGGTGCCCACCCCCATCGTGACGGCCCGCCTCGGCACGTTCTCCTCGCCGAAAAAGTCGCTTGCGGCGTCCTTCCGCGTGATCTCGTCGAGCATGACCAGGCGCGTGCGCGTCTCGGGGCCGGAGCCGGGCTCGTTGAAGCCGATGTGTCCGCTCCGCCCGATGCCCAGCAGCACGAGGTCCAGCCCGCCCGCCTTCACGATGGCGCGCTCGTAGTGCAGGCAGTAGTCCTCCACCTCCTCGATGGGAAGGTCCCCGCGCGGGATGTGGATGTTTTCGCGGGGGATGTTCACGTGGTTGAAAAAATGTTCATGCATGAACCGGTGATAGCTTTGCAAGCTGTCCGGGTTCATGGGATAATATTCGTCGAGGTTGAACGTGACGACGTTCGAAAAGTCGAGGCCCTGCTCCCGGTGCATCCGGACGAGGTGGCCGTAGACGCCGATGGGCGTCGAGCCGGTGGGCAGTCCGAGCACGACGTTTTTGCCGACGGCCTGCCGCTCTTCGATCAGGTTGGCCACGCGCCGCGCCACCTGATAGGCGACCTGTTCGGGCGTCTCGAAGATGAACGTCGGCACGCGTTCGAGTCTGTTTCCGGTATGTGAGGAAGGATCCAGCGGCTCCGGGACGAGGGTGGGAAGAGCGGAGGGGAGGGTCACCATATGGATTACGAGCGGTTTGTACGTTTTCGGTGTTGGCGGGGTCGCGTGTCGGCGGCGAGGAGGGACGGACGCCTGTGGATCAGAGGAGGGGCCGGAAGGGAGAGCGTCCCGCTGCGCATCGCGCCGTGGGACGCCTCCATTGCCCCACGGACGCCGACCTCTTGTGCCTCGAACCTCGCGCTTCGCGGCGAGGCATCACGTTGATTGCCAATATGATACGCCTCCTTCCGGTGTTGGAACAACCATCACCCCCACTTAGGAAACGCTTCCACGGCAAACTGGAAGCGTTTCCATGCGGTCTCCTCCCCTTCCGTGCCCTATTTTCACGCATCGTTTCGCGAGGCGCCTCCGTCGTCCTTGCTTCGTCCCTCCACCGCACACGTCATTCAACGGGGATACGCACATGCAGCTTGGCGGTATCGACTGGGCCATCATGGCCGTCTTCTTTGCCCTTTCGCTCGTCATCGGCCTGGCCGTCTCCGGTCGATCCGGGAAAAACTTCAACGCCTACTTCCTGGGCGGACGCGACATGCCGTGGTGGCTCCTCGGCGTCTCGATGGTCGCCACCACCTTCTCGACCGACACGCCGAACCTGGTCACGGACATCATCCGCACGGACGGCATCTTCGGCAACTGGACGTGGTGGGCCTTCCTGCTGACGGGCATGCTCACGGTGTTCCTCTACGCCAAGCTCTGGCGACGCTCCGAGGTGCTGACCGACGTGGAGTTCTACGAGATCCGGTATTCGGGCAAGCTGGCGGCCTTTCTGCGCGGCTTCCGGGCCGTGTACCTGGGCATCCTGTTCAACATCATCATCATGGCGTCGGTGACGCTGGCGGCCATCAAGATCGGAGGGGTGATGATGGGGTGGTCGGCCCTCGAGACGGTGGTGGTGGCGGCCACGGTGACGATGATCTACAGCGCGCTCGGGGGCCTGCGCGGCGTGGTGCTGACGGACCTCGTGCAGTTCGTCATCGCCATCGGCGGCTCCATCGGCGCGGCGATCTACATTTTGAACATGCCGGAGGTCGGCGGCCTCGACGGGCTCTTCTCGCACGAGAACGTGCGTTCGGCGCTCTCGTTCTGGCCCTCGTTCGAGGAGCTGACGTGGCAGCAGATGCTGCCGGTCTTCTTCATCCCCCTCGCGGTGCAGTGGTGGGCGGCGTACTATCCGGGGGCCGAGCCGGGCGGCGGCGGCTACATCGTGCAACGCATGCTCTCGGCGAAGGACGAGAAGCATGCCGTGGGGGCCACCCTGCTGTTCAACGGCCTGCACTATGCGCTGCGCCCCTGGCCGTGGATCCTGGTGGCGCTCGCCTCGCTGATCGTCTTCCCCGAGCTGAGCATGATGGCCGAGCGCTTCCCGGACCTGTCCGCACAGGTGATCCGCAACGACCTCGGCTATCCGGCCATGCTCACGTTCCTGCCCTCCGGCCTCCTCGGCCTCGTGGTCACCTCGCTGGCGGCGGCCTACATGTCCACGATGTCTACGCAGGTCAACTGGGGCTCGTCGATCATCGTCAACGACCTGTATCACCGGTTCCTCAACCCGGAGGCCGCCGAGCGGCAGCTGGTGTGGGTGGGCCGCGCGGCGACGGTGGCGCTGATGGTGGTGGCGTGCACGCTGGCGCTCTTCCTCGAAAACGCCCTGCAGGTCTTCAACATCCTGCTTCAGATCGGCGCGGGGACGGGGCTGCTCTTCCTCCTGCGGTGGTTCTGGTGGCGCATCAACGCGGCCACGGAACTGACGGCGATGATCGTATCGTTCCTGCTGGCCGTCTATTTTCAGGTGGCCGGGCGCATGGCATGGCCGGGCGGCGGGCTGGCGGACTGGCAACGCCTGCTCTACATCGTGGCGCTGACGACGGCGGCGTGGGTGCTCGTGGCCTATACGACGGCGCCCACGGACCCGGAGGTGCTGAAACGTTTCTACCGGCGCATTCGTCCGGGCGGGCCGGGCTGGCGCGCGGTGCAGGCGGCCCTCCTGCGCGAGGGCGTCGCCGTGGAGACCGAGGCGTCCGATCTCCCCTACGGGCTGGCGGCGGCGGTCTGCGGCGCGCTCGGCATCTATTCGGTGCTCTTCGCCACCGGCTTCTTCCTCTACGAACGACCGCTCACCGGGCTGTTCTTCGTCGCCGTCGCCGCGGGCTCCTTCCTGGGCATCTACAGGCTCTGGCCCCGTCTCCGCTTCGAATAAACCGCCCCTCTCATACGACCCGTTGCCGCGCGCCGCACGTCTCGCGCACCACGAGGCGGACGGGCAGGTTCTCGTGCACCACGCCGCTCCGTTTCCCCTCGATCTGGTCGATGATGATGTTGGCGGCCTGCTCGCCCTTGCCGTAGACGGGCTGGTGCACCGTCGTCAACGGGGGCGTGGTGTAGCGCGAGTTGGGCAGGTCGTCGAAGCCGACGAGCGCCACGTCTTCGGGCACCCGGAGGCCCGCCCGGTAGAGCGCCAGCAAGACGCCGATGGCCTGCACGTCGCTCGTGCAAAAGACGGCCTCCGGCGGGCGGCCCGTCTCGATCCACCGGCGCATCAAATCGTACCCGCTCTGCTGTGAGTAGTCGCCCACGGCGATGTGCTCCTCGGCGATCGAACGCCCGGCCTCCCGAAGCGCCTTGACGAACCCGTCGCGCCGGTCGATGGTCTCCTGCAGGTCGAGCGGGCCGAGCATGAGCCCCATGCGCCGGTAGCCCAGCCCGACGAGGTGCGCGCCCGCCTGATACGCCCCGTCGAAGTTGTCCCCATCGACGGAGTTCAGGTCGGGGAAGTTGGGATCGTGCCCGATGAGCACGATGGGCGTGCGGCGGGTGCGGAGGCCGTTGGCGACGAGCTTGATCACGTCGTGCGCGATGAGGATGAAGCCGTCGAAGGCGTGGCTGGCCAGCATGCGGTTGTTGATCTCGTCGCCCATGTCCGCCGAGACCATCGTGATCGAGACGAAGTAGCCGCGCTGAAGGCTGCGCTCGGAGATGCCGAGCAGGACGAGCGTCCAGTAGCCGGTCGCCAGCACGTCGTCGCGGCGGCGCGGGGCGAGCACGCACAACTCGAACGTGCGATCCGTCACCAGGCTGCGCGCCACCGAACTGGGGCGATAGTTGTATTCCTCGATGACCTTGAGCACCCGCGCCCGCGCCTCCTTGCTCACGTTCGGGTGGTTGTTCAGCACCCGCGAGACAACGGAACGCGAGACAAACGCCAGCCGGGCGACCTCATCGATGGTGATTTTCTTCATGTTCGCGGCGGCCTCTTTGAACTCACTCCGTTCGAAAGGGGAATTAAACGATTTTATGAGGCAAATAAAATGCTTTTTCCCATTCCTACGCTTCGCCCGGAAATCGGCGCTCGATTCCCGGCGTATGCGCCATACGCGAGAGCCTGCGCAGGAATGATTTCGGGGGGGACGGCGCTCCTCAAAGGGGCGACCGGCCGGTCGCCTCTACCCGGCGGCGCTGCGGGGGAACGTCCACGGGGGAGGCTCCGCGTCCCGGGTCTCGGCGCTCGATTCCCGACGGCGTGCCCATCGTGACGCATCGGGCGCTCCCCGGTCGCCCCTACGGGCGCTCGTTTGGAGAATGGCGACCTCCTTCCCGAAGCGCTCGTTTCCATACGCTGCGTGGGAACGAGAAGGGGCGAACGCAGGGAGCCCAATGACGCGCCGAAGGCGCAAATGACGCGAGCCCAACGGGCAAGCCCAAAGACGCCGGCCCCTCCCTTGCCATGATGCCGGAGGAATCGTTATCCTCTTCCACCGCTCATCATTCCCCTCGGCCCATGCGTCTCCGCCTGTTTCTGCCCGTTCTCATCTGCATGCTTTTCGGCGGCGGGTGCGCCGTCGCTCCGGAGCACAGCCCGGTCTTCGACAAGCTCGAAGCCTTCATCGCCTATGAGATGGCGGACCAGGACATCCCCACGCTCTCGATCGCCGTGGTCGAGGACGGGCGGATCCTGTGGGCGAAGGGCTTCGGGCAGGCGGACCCCGAGCGGGCGATCCCGGCTACGGGCGAGACCGTCTACCGCGTCGCCTCGGTGTCGAAGCTCTTCACCGCGACGGCCGTCATGCGGCTCGTCGAGCAGGGCGCGCTCGACCTCGACGCGCCGATCACGGACTACCTGCCGGACTTCCACCCGGCGAATCCCTTCGGCACGCCGATCACGCTCCGGCAACTGCTTGCGCACCGCTCCGGGCTCGTCCGCGAGCCGCCCGTGGGCCACTACTTCGACCCCACCGAGCCGTCGCTCGAAGCCCTCGTCGAGAGCCTGAACCGCTCGCGCATCGTGTATCCGCCCACGCTCCGCACGAAGTACTCGAACGCGGGCGTGAGCGTGGCGGGCCGCGTCGTCGAGGTGGTGACGGGCGAGCCGTTCGCCGACTACATGGCGCGGGAGATCCTCGGGCCGATGGGCATGACGAAGAGCGCCTTCACGCCGCGCCCCGACCTCCGCGACGCCCTCGCCACCGGCTACATGTGGACGTACGACGGCCGCGTCTTCGAAGCCCCCGTCTTCGAGCTCGGCATGATGCCCGCCGCCGGGCTGTACACGACGATGACCGACCTGACGCGCTTCCTGCAGACGCTCTTCGCGGGCGGCGAGGGGCCGGGCGGGCGGATCGTCGCGCCGGAGACGCTCGAAGAGATGTGGACCGTCGCCTTCGCCGAGCCGGGACGGACGAACGGCTTCGGGATCGGGTTCTACGTGTCCGACTTCGAGGGTGAGCGGCGCGTGCAGCACAGCGGCGTCATGTACGGCTATGCCACGCGCGTCTATGCCCTCCCCGACCGCAAGCTCGGCGTCGCCCTCGTGGACAACATGGACGCCACGAACGACGTCGTCGACCGCATCGGCGACTATGCCCTCCGCCTCCTCCTCGCCGAGCGCGACGGACGCGCCCTTCCCGACTTCGAGCGCCTCGACCCCGTCGATCCCGCCCGCGCCCGGCGGCTCGACGGGCGGTACGCCGGCCCCCACACGATCGACCTCATCGAACGCGACGGCGGCCTCTTCCTCTTCAACGGAACCGAGCGCCTCCGCCTCCGCGCGCGCGCCGACACGCTCGTCACCGACGGACGCCTCGGCCACGGCTACCGCCTCCTCCCGCGCGGCGACTCGCTCCTCGCCGACGACGGCGTCTTCCACCGCGTCCCAACGCCCGTGCCCCCGCCGCCGAAGCCCGCCCTCGAAGGGCTCCTCGGCGCATACGGGTGGGATCACAACACGCTGTACGTCCTCGAACGCGAGGGGCGGCTCTGGGCGCTGATCGAGTGGTTTTTCTATTATCCCCTCACCGAACTCTCCCCCGACGTGTATGCGTTCCCCGACTACGGGCTGTATACGGGAGAGACCCTCACCTTCACCCGCGACGCCGAAGGGCGGGCCACCGCCGCCTCGCTCGAAGGCGTCGTCTTTCACCGGAGAGCCGTGCCCCCCGAAGAAGGCAACACGTTCCGCATCACCCCCGTGCGCCCCGTCGAGGAGCTCCGCGCCGAGGCCCTCGCCGCCACCCCGCCCGGGGAGACCGGCGACTTCCGCACGCCCGACCTCGTGGACCTCGCCCGGCTCGATCCCTCGCTCCGCTTCGACGTCCGGTATGCGACGACGAACAACTTCATGGGCGCGGCTTTCTACGAGGAGCCCCGCGCCTTCCTCCAGCGTCCCGCCGCCGAGGCGCTCGTCCGCGCCAACGCCGCGCTCCACGCCCACGGCCTCGGCCTGATCGTCTACGATGCCTATCGCCCCTGGGCCGTCACGAAGATGTTCTGGGATGCCACGCCGGACGCACTGAAGGACTTCGTGGCCGACCCCGCCCACGGCTCGCGCCACAACCGGGGCTGCGCCGTGGACGTGGGGCTCTACGACCTCGCGACGGGCCGACCCGTGGCCATGCCGAGCGGGTACGACGAGTTCACGCCCCGCGCCTATGCCGACTACCCCGGCGGCTCCGAACGCGCCCGCCGCCACCGCGAGCTCCTCCGCGACGCCATGGAAGCCAACGGCTTCAGCGTCTACGACAAGGAATGGTGGCACTTCGACTACAAGGACTGGCGGCATTATCCCATCCTGAACCTGACCTTCGACGCGCTCGACGGGTGACGCGCGGCGGACCATCCCCGGGCGGAAGCGTTCGCCATGAAAAACGTGCGGCGTCCGCCCTCGGAAGCGATGATGCCCGAGCGCTTCGAGCAAAGCGCCTTGCGCCGACCACGTCTTGAGCCGGGATTGCCCGCTGCACCTCATGACCCGGATCCGGCAGAATTGGCGTTGCTTCTTCCTCCCGATGAGCCGATTTTGAAAGAGCATCGTTTAAAGAAGAGAAGGCCGTCTACCCGGCCCGCGAAGCCCGGATGGGTTCTTTTGTTGCATCAACCAGGCTGGAGTGTTTCATGAAGCGATTTGCCCTGCTCACCGTGGTCGCGCTCTTCCGGGTCGCCTGCAACCCCGGCTCCGAGCCGCATCGCGGCGCGACCGAAGCGTATCTCGACTACTCCGGCCGCGACGACGTGCTCAGCGGCGGCGTGAAGCTGGTCCGCGTGCAAACGCCCGCCGGCGACTTTCGCGTATGGACCAAACGCATCGGCAACAACCCCACCATAAAGGTGTTGCTGCTCCACGGCGGTCCGGGCGCGACCCACGAGTACTTCGAAGCGTTCGACAGCTACTTCCCCGCCGCCGGCATCGAGTATTACTACTACGACCAACTCGGCTCGGCCTACAGCGACCAGCCGGACGCGCCGGAACTGTGGGAGACCTCGCGCTTCGTGGAGGAAGTCGAGCAGGTGCGGAAGGCCCTGAACCTCGATGCCGACAACTTCTACCTCCTCGGACACTCGTGGGGCGGCATCCTGGCCATCGAGTACGCGCTGAAATACCAGCAAAACCTCAAGGGACTCATCATCTCGAACATGATGGCGAGCATCCCGGCCTACAATGAATACGCCGAAAACGTGCTCATGCCCGCCATGGACCCGGAGGTGCTGGCTCAAATCAAGGAGATGGAAGCCTCGGGCGACACCGACAACCCGCGCTACATGGAATTGCTCGTCCCCCATCACTACGAACAGCACATCCTGCGCATGCCCGCCGACCAGTGGCCCGACCCGGTGAAGCGGGCCTTCGCGCACATCAACCCGAAGATCTACGTCCCGATGCAGGGACCGAGCGAACTCGGAGCCGGCGGGAAGCTCCTCCGCTGGGATCGAACGGCCGATCTGGAAAAAATCGCCGTGCCGACGCTGGTCATCGGCGCCCGGTACGACACGATGGACCCGGCGCACATGGAGATGATGGCGGGCAAGGTGCAGCGGGGGCGCTACCTCTTCTGCCCCAACGGCAGCCACATGGCAATGTACGACGACCAGCAAACGTACGTCGACGGCGTCATCCGCTTCGTCCGCGACGTGGACGCCGGCCGTTTTTGAGCAAGCGCCCCGAGCAACCGACGCTCGACTCTGCGAAAAGGACGCCCCCCTCAACAGCTGCCGCTACGGCCGACGCCGGATCCGGCCGTTGACGCCCGAGAAGCCGCGCGAGACCTGGACACCTTCAGAGGCATTTCGAAAATAAACCTGTCAGACACAAGAGACCACCTTCGCGCAGATGCTCCTCCGCGCAACATCAACCACAAACCTTATGAGGCATATTAAATGAGCAAGACTATCGTTGTTACCGGAAGCAGTTCCGGGTTTGGCCGTCTGGTGTCGGAATCACTGGCCCGGAAGGGGGATCGCGTATATGCCACCATGCGCGGCGTCGAAGGCAAAAACGCCTCCGTAGCCGAGACGTTGAAGCACTGGGCTGCCGCCGAAGACCTTGACCTGCGCGTGCTGGAGATGGACGTGACCTCGACCCCGTCGGTTGACGCGGCTGCCTCGCAAGTGCTGGCGGAGTCGGGTGCGCCCGACGTCGTGATCAACAACGCGGGACAGATGTTCGTAGGGATCACGGAAGCGTTTACGGCAGAGGAGCTCATGAACCAGCTCAATGTCAATATGGTGGGTATACATCGCGTAAAGCGGGCCTTTCTGCCGGCCATGCGAGAACGCGGATCCGGGTTGTTCATCAACCTCAGTTCAATCGCCGGTCGCTTCGGCGTTCCGTTCTACAGCATCTATCACGCGAGCAAATGGGCCGTGGAGGGATACTCCCTGGCGCTTCGAACCGAGCTGGCGTCATCCGGCATCGATGTGGTCGTCGTCGAACCCGGCCCCTTTACCACGGAGCTCTTTCCCGGCATGCAGCGGCCGGTGGATGCCGGGAGACGCGCCGGCAGCTATCCCGAGGTCGTGCATGAAACCTTTGCAGCGATGGAGGGGATGTTCGAGGGGTTGTTCCGCGATCCGTCCATCCCGACCGATCCGGACCTGCTCGCGGATCGGCTCGTCGAACTCGTCGAAATGGACGCCGGTTCTCGTCCTTTCCGCTCGGTAGTGGGGGTGGACTTCGGCGTTCAGGCGCGCAATGCAGCCGTCGAGCCTTTCGACCATGAAGTGTTGGAGGCGGCAGGCTTCACCTCCTTCGCCACCCTCAAGGCGAACTGAAGGGAACGCTTTCCCCGCACAAGGCGGCCCGGAGGACGTGTCGAACCCGGTCCTCCGGGCCGCTTTCGGTTGCTCCGATGAAGCGGCCCCGACCGCTCCACCATACGCCGCGAAAACAGGTCATCTCCGACTCCGGAGATCCGTTTTCGAGCGTAGGCCTGGATGAGCGACGTGCATGACGCTGCTTGCGGTTTTCAGAAATGCCCCTCCCTCAGCCGCATCAGTCGCGGGATCGCGCGCCGGGCAACCGGAAGAGAGCCGCTCCGTAGAAGCACCTCCAACCAACGAAGAGAGTCGCCATCCATGGACCACGGCCCCCCCGCCCGACGCAGTTACAATGAAAAAGAGATCGGCGCACTGATCCAGCGCGCGACCGAGCTGCATGAAGAGGCGACAGGCGCCCCGGAGCGCGGCCTCTCGCTGGAAGAGATCGAGCACATCGCCGCGGAGCTGGGTCTTCCGACGGAGTACATACGAACGGCGGCGCTCGAGTTCGAGGACCGCCCGCGTTCGGGCAGAGCCTTCAGCTTGCTGGGTCGTCCCTTCGTCATCAACCAGACGCGAGTCGTCAACGAGACGATGACCGAGGAGCAATGGAAGCAGGTCGTGATGGAACTCCGGGCATTCACCGGCAAGAAGGGGCAAATCGACCGGATGGGAAGCCTGCGGGAGTGGGCGCACTATACGGGGGAAGGTCCGAACGGCGTCAATTTCCAGAAAACGCAGGTCGTCATCCGTCCCGAGGATGACCGCACGTCGATCCAAATAAAAAAGCATTATGGGGCATTCGCGATCTTGTACGCGGCGCCCCTGCTTTTGAGCGTCTTTTTCACGCTCGTCCTGCTCTCCGAACCGCTCGACCTCATGAAATTCGCGCTCGCCGCCGGAAGCGTGATCGGGACGTTTGCAATCACCCGAGCGTTTGTTTCCTCGTGGACGAAACGCGAAAAGGAACGGCTCAAGAGATTGGCCAACCAGCTTCATCGCACGCTGTCGACCTCCTCTTCCCGGCTCCCGGCCAACGAACCGACTCCGGAGCCGGTCGGACAGCCGGAGATGGACGAACCGGAACGACTCCCTGCGCATGCCGGACGAGGCACGCGCGTTTGACCGTGCGCATGAACCGCCTTCCGACCCCGCCTCGCAACCCCTTCACCCTCTCCCCTGACAAGAGGGCGTCCTCCGAAGGAGGGGAGGGGTTCCGCATACGACCCTGCAAACCGAAGTAAACAATACCCCTCCGACCCCTCCGGGGCCACCTCCCCTTCTCAAGGGGAGGATCTCCAGGGCTTTCATGAACCGCCTCCCACTCCTCCAATCCGCTCCGTAATGCTCCCCCTTGCCCAGGGGGGAGTCCTCCGAAGGAGGGAAGGGGTTCCGCATTGGGCGCGTGCAAGACTTCAGAAATCATCGATATTGAGCGAAAAACGGGGCTTACCTCCAGGAGACAGACGATGAAAAGCGCCATTCGTCATGCGCCCATCGTTCGGGGGTGGGTGGAGGTCCTCGCCTCTGTTGTTCTTCCTCCCTGATTGCCCTTCCCAACGCATCGACAAATGTGTATCTTGTCGCCCGTCAACATGGAGCATGAGAGAACGATGAACATACGGCATGCGGGTTGGATGGCGGTGGCAATACTTCTGGGATCAATGGTGGGGGGATGCCGCAGCACGCGTCCGCCGGCTACCGGGCCCGCCGCATCGCCCCCGTCGGAGGCCGACGCCGCAACCGGCGCGACGGCCGAGTTGGAGTCGCTCTACTGGGCACGTCGCGACAGCGCCCGCACCCGGTTCACGAGCGCCGACGTCCGGTTCATGACCGGCATGATCGTCCACCACGCGCAGGCGCTGGTCATGTCGGCGCTGGCCCCGACGCACGACGCCGGCCCGGCGGTGCGGAGGCTGACGGCCCGGATCCTCAACGCGCAGCGGGACGAGATCGCCACCATGCAGCACTGGCTCCGCGCGCGCGGGCAGGTCGTGCCCGAGATCGAGATCGACGGGCTCACGCTGAAGGTTACCGGCGTGGACGAGCGCATGATGCACATGCCCGGCATGCTCACCGACGAACAGTTGCGCGAGCTCGACGCGGCGCGCGGCCCGGACTTCGACCGCCTCTTTCTCAAGTACATGATCCAGCATCATCGCGGCGCCGTCACCATGGTCGATGAACTCTTCCGCACCGACGGCGCCGGTCAGGACGAGCTCGCGTTCAAACTTGCCTCCGACATCAACGTAGATCAGCGAACCGAAATCGCCCGGATGGAGCGTATGCTCGACCGGCTCTCCGGTGCAAGCCGGGATCGGTGAGGTTTCGGCGCGCTTCCTTTTTCCATCCCAACCCCCTGGTGCCCTTTATGAAAGGCCACGTCTTCCTTCGCCGCCCGATTTTCCGGACCCTCTCGTTGCTCGCCGCGGCCCTTCTGGGCCTCTCGGCGTGCGCGCCCCGGCCCGTCGCACAGACGGCCTCCGCCGCCATGACCGCCCCCCCCGCCGTGACCGCTCCTCCCGCGGCGGCTCCCGATCCCGATCCCCGCGTCGGCCTCCGCGCGGGCCTCTTCGACGCCGAGGAAGCCGTCTGGAACCTGCGCAAGCTCTCCTCGACCCCGCCCCCGGAGGCCTTCCTCGGCGTCACCAACTCCGACCTGGCCTTCAAGGACCACTACGCCATTCAGGGCAACTACAACGGCATCCAGGTGTGGGACCTGACGAACCCCGCCTCGCCGAGCCTCGTGACCGAATACGTCTGCCCCGCCTCGCAGAGCGACGTCTCGGTCTACAAAAACCTCCTCTTCGTCTCGGGCGAAGGGCTGGGCGGGCGGCTGGACTGCGGCGCCGAGGGCGTGCCGGAGGCGGTGAGCAAGGACCGCCTGCGCGGCATCCGCATCTTCGACATCACCGACATCCGCAATCCCCAATACATCGCCAACGTGCAGACCTGTCGCGGCTCCCACACGCACTCGGTGCTCAAGGACCCGAACGACGACGAGAACGTGTACGTCTACGTCTCCGGCTCCGCCCCGGTGCGCCCGGAAGAGGAGTTGCCGGGGTGCTCCGCCGCCCCGCCGGATGAGGACCCCAACTCGGCGCTCTTCCGCATCGAGATCATCAAGGTGCCGCTGGCGCATCCCGAGCAGGCCGCCGTCGTCAGCTCGCCCCGCATCTTCGAGGGCCTCGTCGCCCCGCCCCGGCACGGCATGGCCCCCGACGACCTCGCCGAGCTCGAAGCCGCGCGGGCCCGCGGCGCGTTCATCGTCGAGATCTTCGGGCAGGAGCGCGTCTTGCCCGACGGCTTCGTCGCCCCCATGCTCGCGGCCTTCGCCAGGGAGCGCGGCAACGACGCACCCACCGCCGCCGACAGCGCCGCCTTCCGCGAGGCGCTCCCCGGCATCATCAAAAAGCGCTTCGGCATCAAGGATGACGACGCAGGCGAGGACGCCGGGCCGAAACCCGGCCCCACCCAGTGCCACGACATCACGCTCTATCCCGAGATCGGACGCGCCGGAGGCGCCTGCGAAGGCTACGGCCTCCTGCTCGACATCACCGACCCCATCCACCCGAAACGCATGGACGCCGTCGCCGACTCGAACTTCTCGTACTGGCACTCGGCCACGTTCAACAACGACGGAACGAAGGTGCTCTTCAGCGACGAATGGGGCGGCGGCGGACAACCGAAATGCCGCGCCTCCGACCCGAAGGAGTGGGGCGCAGACGCCATCTTCACCATCGAGAACGGCAAGATGCGGTTCCAAAACTATTACAAGCTCCCGGCCCCGCAGACCCCGCAGGAAAACTGCGTGGCGCACAACGGATCGCTCATCCCCATCCCCGGTCGCGACGTGATGGTGCAGGCCTGGTATCAGGGCGGCATCTCCGTCTTCGACTGGACCGACCCGGCGCATCCGGTGGAGATCGCCTTCCACGACCGGGGGCCTATCTCGGCCGATCACATGGAGATGGGCGGAAGCTGGTCCGTCTACTGGTACAACGGCCTCATCGTCAGCTCGGAGATCGCCCGAGGGCTCGACGTCTTCGAACTCGTCCCAAGCGCGTATCTCACCGAAAACGAGATCGCCGCCGCGCGTACGGTCCGCCTCGACTACCTCAACACCCAGGGCCAGCCGAAGTACGTGTGGCCCGCCACGTTTGCGCTGGCGCGGGCCTATCTGGACCAGCTGGAGCGCTCGAAGGGCCTCGCCGCCGACCGGATCGCGGCGGCCCGGCAGGCCCTCTCCGCCGCCGAAGGCGCCTCGGGCGAGGCGCGGCGCGAGGCGCTGACGAAGCTCGCCGACACGCTCGAGGCCCAGGCCCGCGCCTCCGGCGATGCGGCAAAGGTCCGGAAGCTGGCCTCCGTCGTGCGGGACCTCGGCTGAGCGTGGGGCGGCGTACGGGTTTAGCCACGGACCGTTATAGCGATGGTCACGAACGCGGACCGCACGGCAGCGCCACCCGGGAAGTTCGTTCCCATGCGCCCCCTTATACTTTTCCGAACATCCTTCAGCCGGGTATGCCTGCCGGGCTGTCCGCCAAACAAGCCTCCTTGCCTTTGATGGAACGTCCGGCAGACGACGTGTCCTTCGAGGGCATCGTTTGCGAGCGGTGCTTTTTGCAGAAGGTCGAGCGCCGCCTGCGCCCCCTCTTCCTCATCCCTTCTCATCCGGCGCGTGCGTCCGTCGCGCCGTGGGCAGGCTGACCTTGTGCGCCATTGCCCAGAAGCGCAGGCCCGTGGTGACGACCATCGCGGCGGCGAGGCGGATCGGCTCGCCGAGGCCGAGCGCCTCCGCGCCGAGGTAGGCCGCGCCGCCGAGCAGCGCCGCCGTGGCATAGAAGCCGCCCTTGATGACGGCGGGCGCCTCGCGCACGAGCACGTCCCGCACCACGCCGCCGCCCGTGGCCGTCGTCGCCGCCATCATGACGACGCCGATGGGGCCGAGGCCGAACGCGGCCGCCTTCGCCGCGCCCATCGCCGCAAAGACGCCGAGCCCGAAGGCGTCCGCCACCAGGACGCGGTTCCACCGCTTCGCGATCGACGGAGCGGCCCGGAACACAAGCGCCCCGGCCGCGAGGCACACGATCAGATACGACTCGTCCTCGAAGACGGCCGGCGGCGTCGCCCCGAGCAACACGTCGCGGATCATCCCGCCGCCGACGCCCGTGGCCACGGCCAGCACCATGAAGCCGAGGAAGTCGAGCTCGTGCCGGTTCGCCTGAAAGGCCCCCGAGACGGCAAACACGAACGTGCCCAGCAAATCGACCGCATACAGCATGGAAGGACCTCCTCGCGCCCGGATGGATGACGGCGGCGTTTCCCCGTTTCACACGTCGCAGATCGCCACCGCCTCCCGGAGCGACGCCAGCGGATCGCGGGTGGGGATGAACTCCTGCGCCACGTATCCGGTGAAGCCGCCCCCGGCGATGGCCCGCATGATCGCGGCATAGTTGAGCTCCTGCGTCCCGTCGATCTCGTGCCGTCCCGGATTGCCGCCCGTGTGGAAATGCGCGAGATAGTCGCGGTGCGTCCGGATGGTTCGGATCACGTCGCCCTCCATGATCTGCATGTGATAGATGTCGTAGAGCAGCTTGAAGCGGTCCGACCCGAGGCGGTCGACGAGGGCGACGCCCCACGCCGTGCGGTCGCACTGGTAGCCGGGGTGGTCCACCTTGCTGTTGAGCAGTTCCATGCACACCGTCACGCCCAGGCGCTCGGCCATCGGGAGGATGCGCTCGAGCCCGGCGGCGCAGTTCTCGAGGCCTTCCTCGTCGTCGAGGCCGTCGCGGTTGCCGGAGAAACAGATGACGTTCGGGAAGCCCGCTTCGGCCACCTCCTCGATGCGCCGGAGGTAGCCCGGCACGAGCCACGCGTGGTGTTCGACGCGGTTGAAGCCGTGCGTAAGGAAGTGCATGCCCTCGGGCGCGTCCGGGCCGTTGGCCATGGCGCAGATCAGCCCGTGGCGCGTCACGGCGGGCCAGTCCTCCGGGCCGAGGAGCTCGACCGAGCGCAGGCCCATCGCCGCGGCGGCGGCGGCCAGCGCTTCCACCGAAAGGCCGGGATAGCACCATTTGCACACGGACTGACGGAGGCGCCCCGCGCCGGCGGGCGGCAGGCTCCGGGCCGGAGCAAAGAGGGCGGCCGGCGTCGCGGCGAGACCGGCGCGGATGAAGTCGCGGCGTTTCATGGGACGCGTGGATGGCGAGGGTTGCCGGAAGGTAGCCAACGCCGAGACGCTTCTCAAGAGGCCGCGGAAACGACGGGCGCGGGTGATTCCCTTACACCGCCAACAATGCAAACCTTACATGGCGCATCGACCTTTACTGTCAACACCTCAGCGCTCATCTTTTACTATGGTATCGTGAGGGAAACCCGGAAGAGCTTCCGGCCTCGAAGGGTCGCTCCTCCACCCCGTCCGGCCGCTTTTGAGGGAGCGCGACGCGGAAAGGCGGACCGGATCCCTGTTCACCACAGACCACGGAGGCCGCCATGCAACGAGGGAACGTCATCGAGCATCCGGCGGAAGCGGCGAACGACTACGGGGAAGTTGCCCGCGTTTCGCAGCCGCCGGCCGCCGCACCCGCGCCCCGGCGCCCACAGGGCCCGGGGTTCCTGCACAAAAAAAATCCGCGCGCCAACCTCCGGCGCTACTATGGGCTTTATCTGGAGATCGGCCTCATCCTGTCTCTGGCGACGCTGATCCTCCTCTTCCGCGCCCCGATCCGGCCCGACGACGAGGGCTTCGACATCACGCTGGCGCAACAGGAGGTGGTGCAGGTCGAGGAGGTCAAGCAGACCGAGCAGCAGGTCAAGCCGCCGCCGCCGCCGCGCCCGCCGGTGCCCGTCGAGGTGCCCAACGACGTGGTGCTCGACGACGAGGACCTCAACCTCGACGCCACGCTCGACTTCGATGAGCCGTTGGCCGAACTGCCGCCCCCGCCCGCCCCGAAAGAGGAGGAGAAGGTCGAGGAGCCGGAGCCGGAGATCTTCGTCGTGGTCGAGGAGATGCCCGTGCTCATCGGCGGGCTGAAGGGCCTGCAGGCGAAGATCCGGTATCCGGAAATGGCCAAGAAGGCGGGCGTGCAGGGACGCGTCATCGTGCAGTTCGTCGTCAACGAGCAGGGCAACGTGGAAAACGCCACCGTCATACGCGGCATCGGCGGCGGGGCCGACGAAGAAGCCCTTCGCGTGATCAGCGCCGCCAAGTTCAAACCCGGCAAGCAGCGCGGGCGCCCCGTGAAGGTGCGCATGAGCCTGCCGATCCTGTTCAAGCTTCGCTGAGGTTCCGCTCTCCTTTCCTCCCGCGAGGGAGACCCGAACGCCGCGCTTTCCGAACTCCCCCGGAGACGCGGCGTTTCTCTTTTTTCTTCCCCGCTCCGGCGCATCTCCTGCCGCCCCGGGCCGTATCTTCGCCCCGGGTCGTATCGTCGGCCCTCTCTTTCCAGCCCAAACACGGAGGTTCCATGCGTCTGTTGGCCAACCTGCTCTGGATCACCCTCGGAGGCGGCATCTTCATTTTCCTCGAATACCTCATCGGCGGTCTCGCGCTGTGCCTGACCATCGTCGGCATCCCGTTCGGGGTGCAGTGCCTCAAGCTTTCCGTGCTCGGGCTGGCGCCGTTCGGGCGGGAGATCCGGGAGACGCCCGCGGCCACGGGCTGCCTCGCCGTGACGATGAACGTGCTGTGGATCCTCTTCGGCGGCGTCTGGCTGGCGCTGACGCACCTCGTCTTCGGCCTGCTCTGCGCGCTGACCATCATCGGCCTCCCCTTCGCCCGGCAACACCTGAAACTCGCACAGCTGGCGCTGATGCCGTTCGGGAAAGAGATCGTCTGATCGGCCGCGTCTCGGCCGGGCAATCGCCCTTCCGCCCGACGTCGGCCCTGTTTCACACAAGGTATTGATTAAAAAGAACATAACTCCATTTCGCCGCCATCGCCCTACCCCGCCTGCGCGCTTTCGCCGCCTCTTTTGCGCCGAAAAGGCCTTTTCCATTCGGCACAGACTATTGTTTTAAAACAATTTAATTCACGCCGTCGACCTCCCGGGTAAAAGGGCCTTTTTGACCCCGACGGTTTTTTTGTGGCTTTCCCCTTGACTCAACCCCGTTTTTTGCCGTATTTAGGCCGAAACGGGACCGAAATCGGATA
>JALSSK010000450.1 GCA_026984335.1 Rhodothermales bacterium | reverse complement strand
AGCGGTCTCCGAGGCCCGCCGCAAGGCACGCGACATCCTCATCATCGACACCGCCGGACGTCTCCACGTCGACGAGAAGATGATGAAGGAGGTGGCGGACATCAAAAAGGCCGTCGAGCCGACCGAGATTCTGTTCGTCGTCGACGCCATGACGGGGCAGGATGCGGTAAACACCGCGCTCGAGTTCAATCAGCGCCTCGACTTCGACGGCGTGGTGCTGACCAAGCTTGACGGCGACACGAGGGGGGGCGCGGCGCTCTCGATCCGCTCGGTCGTGCGCAAGCCGATCAAGTTCGCCTCCACCGGGGAGAAGCTCGACGCGCTCACCCCGTTTTACCCGGACCGCATGGCCCAGCGCATCCTCGGCATGGGCGACGTGGTGTCTTTCGTGGAGCGGGCGCAAGAACAGTTCGACGCCAAACAGGCGGAGAAGCTTCAAAAGAAGATCCGCACCGAGTCGTTCAACCTCGAGGACTTCAAGGATCAGCTGGAAAAGCTGAAGAAGATGGGGTCGATGCGCGATCTGCTCGGCATGATCCCCGGCGTCGGACGTCAGGTGCGCGACCTCGACATCGATGACGATGCGTTCAAGCATATCGAGGCGTTGATCAACGCGATGACGCCGGAGGAGCGTCGTCGTCCCGAGATCATCAACGGCTCCCGCCGCCGTCGCATCGCCGCCGGGAGTGGTCTCGAAGTGCAGGACGTGAATCAGTTGCTGAAGCAGTTTCGGGACATGAAGAAAATGATGAAAACCATGACCAAGCTCATGGGCAAAGGTCGAAACGTCAACCTCTCGCAGCTGCTGGGCGGCAGGTGAGCGCGGAGCCTTAGATCGAAAGAGAACCTACAGACAACCAACCAGAGATAGACGTGTCAGTCAAACTTCGTTTACGCCGGATGGGCCGCAAAAAGCGCCCGATATACGCCGTGGTGGCAGCGGATTCGCGGAGTCCCCGCGACGGTCGTTTCATTGAGGACCTGGGGCGGTATGAACCGTTGCACGAGCCTGCCCGCGTGCAGTTGCGCAGCGACCGGGTGCTGTACTGGCTCGAAAACGGCGCGCAGCCCAGCGAGACAGTCCGCAGCCTTTTGAGCCGTCAAGGGCTCATGCTGGCGCTTCACCTGAAACGCAAAGGGGTCCCCGAAGAGGAGATCTGGGCGAAGGTGGAGGCTCACTGTGCCGGCCGTGCCGAGAAGGACCTCAAGACCATCAAGCTGACGCCCCGCGCCCGTCGCGAGGCGGCCCTTGAGGCCGAGCGCAAGGCTGCCGCCGAGCGCGAGGCCGAGGAGGCCCGGAAGCGCGCCGAAGCAGAGGCC
Source organism: Rhodothermales bacterium (assembly GCA_026984335.1). Classification (GTDB taxonomy): domain Bacteria; phylum Bacteroidota; class Rhodothermia; order Rhodothermales; family ISCAR-4553; genus JALSSK01. Next base: position 6,541 of record JALSSK010000450.1, on the reverse strand, counting down.
AAAGCCAAGGCGGAAGCAGAGGCGGCTCAGCGAAAAGCCGCCGAGGAGCGCGCCCGAGCTGCCGCCGAAGCGAAGGCCGCCCAGGAAGCCGCCAACGTGGCGCAGGCCGAGGTCGACGCTCCTCCGGCGGAAGCCGGGGCCGAGCCGGAAGCCAAGGCCGAGCCGGAAGCCGGGGCCGAGCCGGAAGCCGGGGCCGAGCCGGAAGCCAAGGCCGAAGAGAAAAAGGAAGAGTAGAGGATGGGGATCGGGGGGCGCTCGCCGGGAGGCGAAGGCCGTCCGCGCCCGGAATCCGTAATCGCTTTGGAAAAGGGAAGCCTGTTGCTGATGGGGAAGATCTTTCGGGCGCACGGCGTGCGCGGCGAAGTGAAGGTCTGGCCCGAGACGGACGACCCCGGACGTTTTCGTGGGCTTGCCACGGTCTTTCTCGGAACCGACTCCGCGCGCGCACAGCCGCAGACCGTCGAAGCCGTGCGTTTCCAGCAGACGCGGCGCGGCACGATGGTCGTGCTCAAGCTCGAAGGGATCGAGACGAGGGAAGCCGCCGAAGCGCTGCGAAAGACGGGCGTCTTCGCACGAGCAGCAGACCTTCCGCCGCTTGCGGAGGGCGAGTTCTTTTTCGACGACCTCGTCGGGCTCGCGGTGAAGGACGAAACGGGCAAGGTGCTCGGGCGCGTCAAAGACGTGCTGGAGATGCCGGCCCAAAACATTTTGCTACTGGAGCGTAAAGGAGGAGCGGAGGCGATGGTCCCCGCCGTCGCCCCCTTCCTCGTCGACGTAGACCTTGACGCCGGTTGCGTCGTGATTCGTCCCATCGAGGGGCTGCTCGACTGATACCGGCCCAGCAAGGGATGGCGCTCTTTTCTCCGCCGCCCCGACCGTTTTGGATGATGCGAATTGACATTGTGACTGCGTTGCCGGAGATCGTTGCCGGGCCCCTGGAGCACAGCATCCTCCGGCGCGCCCGGCAAAAGGGGCTGGTGGACGTCCGCGTCCACGACCTCCGGCGCTACGCGACCGACAAGCACCGAACGCTCGATGATTACCCCTTCGGGGGGGGCGCCGGGATGGTGCTCAAGCCGGAACCGATCTTTGCATGTATTGAAGCGTTAAAGGCCGACGCCGAAGCCGAAGGGGGCGCCGTCGACGAGATCGTCTACCTTACCCCCGACGGCGAACGGTTCGACCAGCGCATCGCCAACGAGCTTTCCATGAAGCAGCACGTGGTGTTGCTGGCCGGACACTACAAAGGCGTCGATCAGCGGGTGCGGGACGTACTCGTCACGCGGGAGCTGTCCATCGGCGACTATGTGCTCAGCGGCGGAGAGCTGCCGGCCCTCGTCGTCGTCGACGCGCTCGTCCGGCTGATCCCCGGGGTGCTCGGGGACGCGACCTCGGCCCTGTCCGACTCGTTTCAGGACGGGCTGCTCGACGCGCCGGCCTACACCCGGCCCGCCACGTTTCGCGGCATGAGCGTGCCCGACGTGCTTCGCTCCGGCGATCACGAGAAGGTGGCGGCCTGGCGCGAAGCCGAACGCTTGCATAAAACACGAGAACGCCGCCCCGACCTCCTCGGAGACGAGTGAGGTCGCTCGGCGCTTACCTGTTTCAACCCTTCGCTGTCCGCAGTGAACCGTATTCCGTTAACCGAAAAAAGCTCATTCAGCTTACGATAAAGGAGGCGCGCCATGGCTACCGATTACATTAACCTGGTTGAGGCGACCCAGCTCAAAGACGATGTTCCCGAGTTCGCCGCCGGCGATACCGTCAACGTTCACGTTCGCGTCGTCGAGGGCGAGAAGGAACGGATTCAGCAGTTTCAGGGCGTCGTCATCGCGTTCAAGGGTTCCGGGGCGCGGCGCACCTTCACGGTGCGAAAAGTCTCGAACGGTGTGGGCGTCGAGCGGATCTTCCCCGTGTTCTCGCCGAAAGTCGCGAAGATCGAGGTTGTGCGCTACGGCCGCGTTCGCCGGGCGAAGCTGTATTATTTGCGCGAGCGCCGGGGGAAATCCGCCCGTATCCGCGAACGCCGCCGGTAAACGCCTCCGGGCGCACCACGGCTCTTCAAGCTTTCCCTAAACCGTCGGCTGTGTGCGCAGACCGGCGGTTTTTGGGCGTATGGGGCCATGATGAAAGGCGGCGATCGGCCCGACACATCGCATCGAGCCGTCTCTCCATCCTCAGGCAGCGTACCGCTATGCGACTGGCCATCTGGAACGAACCGACCGCCGAGTTTCTCGTCTCGGGGTTTCTGTCCGGCGCCGCGCCGTCGGAGGTCGAGATCGTGCGCGGCAGCCGGGCCGAATGTGAACGGTGGCTCCGGGCGGGGCTCGCCGACGCGGCGCTCGTGCCTGCGCTCAGCGTGCTCCGGGACACCGAGGCCTTCGATGCGTTGCCCGCCGTCGCCCTCTCGACGTGGGACTATCCCTTCGCCCGCCTCGTCACTCGGGAAAAGCTCGACCGCCCCATTCGTACGCTTGCCGTCGATCCACGCTATGCCCAGGAAGCGCTCGTGGCGCGCATCATCCTGAGCGAGCACTACGGCGCCGAGCCTGTGCTCAAGCCGTACGAAACGCCCGCCATGAAGGAGATGCTCGCCGCCGGAGAGGACGCCGCCCTCATCATCGGCGTGGATGCGCCGGGGCTGCAGACGCCCCGCTACGCGATGGACCTGGGGCAGGAATGGTACGAACTCACCAACTACCCGATGGTCTGGGGGCTTTTCGCCACGCGGAAGGGAGAGGCCGACGAACCCTTCGCCCGCACCCTCCGCGACGCCGTCGCCGCTTCGGACGAACATCGGGATCTCTGGCTTCAGACCCGGGAGACGTATCCCGAACTCCATTCGTTCTACCTCGAAAACCTCCGCGTCCGCCTCGACGACCTCGCGCTGGCAAGCCTGACCAAATTCGGCGACTATCTGTATTTCTACGGCGTGACGGAGGAGACCCCTCTGCTGCCCCTCATTGCCATCGCCGACGATGAGCAAGACGAGCGCCGTCCGCTGCTCTGACTTCACTTCCACGCGGGAAATCCATGGCAGAAGGCATCAAAGTCATCACGACCAACCGGAAGGCGCGTCATGAGTACGCCATCGAGGATACCCTCGAAGCGGGGCTCGCGCTGACCGGAACCGAGGTGAAGGCGCTCCGCGAAGGGCGCGCCAACCTCCAGGATGCGTTCTGCGCGGTGGAAGACGGCGAGATGTATCTGCATCAGGCGCACATCGCTCCCTATCGCCACAGCCACCACGTCAACCACGACCCCACGCGCAAGCGAAAACTCCTCCTTCACCGCCGCGAGATCGACCGCTGGGCGAAGGCGGCGCGGCAGAAAGGGTATACGATCGTCCCGCTCAAACTGTATTTCCGGAACGGGGTCGCCAAAGTGGAGATCGGGCTCGCGCGCGGGAAAAAACTCTACGACAAGCGCGCCGACATCGCCGAGCGTGATACGCGCCGCCGCCTCGAACGGGCGAGACGGGGCGGTCTCGCCGAATGACCCGGACGCCGGGAAGGGGTGTCGCCCGATCCGTACGGTCGCCCTTTCCCCCGGGACGCTCCGGCCGCTTTTCACCGTCGAGACGCCCGCCGGAGGTGGCCCCGGGAACCGGGTCAGGCGGGAAAGGTCTGGAACGTATAAGCTCTGGCGCATCGTGCCTTTATTTTGGCCCTGGCATACGACCGTTCGAGGCGCGATGTTTGACCCCTGGAAGCCTCGTTGACGTGTGTGAACGTGCTCCCGCATGGGTACGCACGCACGAGGCTATTGTGGAATAATGGGCCGAGCGCCGGCAAGACCGTGACCGTCAAGACCTTCATCGGCATCCTCCTTTCGGCGCTCACGTTGCCCTTAGCGGCGGCGGGGCAGGGGAGCGCCGCATGGTTCGCGCGCGGCGTGGAGGCGTTCGAGGAGGGGCGGTATGCCGACGCCGTCGAGGCGCTCGAAACGGTCGTCCGCGACGATCCCGCGTTTGCCGACGCCTATTACTACCTCGCCCGCATTTTCCTCGAAACACCGCTCCTCGATCCGGGACGAGCCGAAGACGACATCAAAAAGGCCCTCGAGCGCGACCCCGACAACCTCCGCTATCTCGAAGTCGAACTCTGGCGGAAATATTTCCACGGCTCTTCCTTCCTTCCGCTTTATCAGGCGAAGAAACGCATCGATCTCGCGGACCGGATCCTTGAACGCGACCCCGACAATGCCGTGGCGCACTTCGTTCTTGGCGCATGGGCCTTCGAGGGCTTTCGGGAGAATTTCCACGCGGTCGACTTCGGCAGCGTGAGCCGCCGGACGGCGCTCCTTTCGCTCGAAGAGGCGGCGATGACCGACGCGGCTTTTCTGCTCGAAGCACGGCTCGTGGAAACGGAGGGGGAGGCTTCCGTCGTCTTCATCGACGAACTGGGTTCGGGCTTTGAGATCCCGACGACCTCCCGGCACGGCGCCGCCCTCGCCGCCTATGACGACGCCGTCGCCCACCTGAGGCGCGCGCTCGCCGCCGCTCCCGCGTGGCGCGACGTATACACGCTCCTCATGCGCGCCTATGCGCTCCGCGGCGCGTACACCGACGCTTTCCCCGTCCTCGACACGATGCGCGTCCACTTTCCCGATGCCGCCGACACGTGGCTGTATCGCGGGTATTTTCAGGTTCGAACCGGGGATTTCGAAGGGGCGGCCAAAAGTTTTGCGCGCGGCATCGCGCTCATGCCCGCCCGTCAGCGACGCGCCTTCGAGGACGTGGCATATTTCCTCCCGCTCGTCGAACAGGTCCGGTATGACGCGGATTCGTCCGGCATCGCACGCAGTTTCTGGGAGAGCCGGGACCCGCGTTTCCTCACGCCGCTGAACGAACGCCTTCTCGAGCACGACGCCCGCCTCGTCTATGCCGACCTCCGGTTCGGAGCCATGGAGGAGGGGAAGCGGGGATGGGAGACCGAGCCGGGGCAGGTCGTCGTCCGGTATGGCGAGCCCCCCGCCGAGGCGCAATACACCACCCGAGCCGACCGGTACATGGTCTTCCACTATGGCGACTTCCACTTCAAGTTTATGGATCTCGCCAAGGCCGGAAGATTCTATTTTTATTCCCCTTCCGCCTCTGACTTTGAAGGGTTCCGTCCGCCGCGCGGGGTTTGGGAGAACGACTTCGCGATTCTCGGACCCGAGACCTTCCGGAAGACGCCGGAGCGCTTCGACTTCGATACGGATCATCGCGTGACGTTTCCGTTCCGGGCGAGTGCGTTCAAGGGGGAGGACGGCGTGACGGACCTGTACGTCGCGTATGGCGTGCCGCTGTCGCCGGAGGCGGCGGTGCGCACCGGGGCGTTTCTCGTGAAGGGGAACGACGGCCTCGCGGCGGAGCATCGCCGGATGCTCGCTCCGGGGCAAGGGCCGGTGGCCGCGTTCGCGGAGGCGACGTACCGGATCGACACGCACACGCTCCACGTGCCCGGAGGGAAGTATGTGCTTTCGGTCGAGTTCGCGCCCGTGGCGGCGGACACCGTGGAAGGATTTGAACGGACCCGCATTGCCCTGACGGCCTTTCCGAAGGACCGGCTTCGGCTGAGCGACGTGATGCTGGCCTATGGCGTGGAAGAGGCGGAAGCCGGCGCGCCGCCGCCGGGATGGATCCACCGACGCGATCTCGCCGTGCTGCCCGCCCCGTGGGGCGTCTTTCACCGGGAAGAGCCGATCTATTTTTACTTCGAGATGTACAACCTAGCCCGCGACGCCTCGGGGCAGACGCGGTATGAGGTGGAGGCGGTGCTCGTCAAGGGCGACGATGCGAAGGGGCTCGAAAAGCTCATCCGGAAAGCTTTCGGCGGCGAACGTGCGACGGGCGTCTCGGCGCGGTTCGAGGGCCGCGGAACGTCGGTCGACGAAGGGCAATATCTCATCCTCGATGCATCATCGGAGCATCCCGGGGCGTATGTGCTTGCCGTCCGGGTGAAAGACCTCGCGCGGGGCACGACGGCCGAAGCCCGGCGAGCGCTCCGGCTCGAATGAGCGTTTTTTTCATGAATGAGGGGGCGGCTTGAACGTACGGATACGAGGGCTCGGCATGCTGCTCGGGGTGGCGCTCACAGGCATGGCCTCCGGCGGATGGGCGCAGACGGCTGCCGTCCGGGGCTTCGTCACCGATGCAAGCGACGGCCAGGCGATGCAGGGCGTCAATGTGGTGCTCGAGGCGGAAGGCGCTTTCATCGCCGGAACGGCCACGGACAAGGACGGCTTCTTCGTCCTTTCCCGCATCCCGGCGGGAACGTATACGCTCCGCGCCACCTTCATCGGGTTCGAACCCTTCGAGACGGCGCTCGCGCTCGAGAAGGGGGAGGTCCGGGCGCTCAACTTTGCGCTCACCCCCGCCGAAGTGGGTCTCGAAGAGGTGATCGTCGAGACGGAACGGGAGGGCGGCGCGGCGCGCGTCACCGCCGGGCAACAGATCATCCGCCCCCGCGACATCGACCGCATCCCGACGCCCGACGTCTCCGGCGACCTCGCGGCGTACCTCACCACGCTCCCCGGCATGGTTAGCCTCGGCGAC
>JALSSK010000449.1 GCA_026984335.1 Rhodothermales bacterium | reverse complement strand
GGTTGTGCACCCTAGTCCCGTCTACCCGACCGTCCTCACGGTGAGCCCTATGGGCGTCGCTCCTTCCCGATGCATGCCATCGGCCCGGGCTGGGTCCGCCGGGTCGGCATGCACCTCCGGACCGGGGAAGCTCTTCCGGCTTTCGCGGGCTCGGCGATCGATGCCTGGCTGGAGGAAACGGACGATCTTTTTTGCGCGGATCGGACAGGGAGAAGCCCGCGTGAAGTGCGGGATATCCGCCAAACCAGAAAACGCCCGTACGCCCGGCAATCGCGGTTCTCGAAGACGAAGTCCTGTACATGGACCCGAGAGTGCAGCGGTGAACGATGGGGCACCCCTCACCCGGCCGGATCCGCAGCCCCCGTTCCGTGCTTCCGCTCGTCAAGCCAGCGCCGGCCTTTTTCCGTGATCTCCCAGGTCCCGCGGGGCGAGTCGCGGGCAAGCAGGCCCTCGCCCACGAGGGTCTTGCGGCACCACATCGCGGTATTGCGCCAACGGATCTGTCCTGATTTCAGAGGTTTCCGGTCGTGGTCGTTCAGCAGATGGCCGATTTTGGCCTCGACGCCCTCTAGAACCTTATCCACGCTTCCGCGCCCGCCGAGTTCGACAAGGCTTTGCAGAATCGGCACCCGATATGCCGACTCTGGGGTCCGCAACCCCCTTGGAAGGCGACCTCCGGGACCGACCGTACCGGAGATGGAAGAATGGCCGGCCACCTGCTCATTCCATTCGCTTGTGAGTACCATGACCTTCTCCCGGAAGCCGATCACCCGCTCGGTTGCGTCGAGGAGCGCGCGGGCCTTGTCCAGCTGCCCCGCACGGAACGCCTCGGCACCCTCTTCCTGCAGGGCAAGGGCGAGCCCCTCGATCTCCTCGAGCAGCAGTTCGAACGCCTCATCGATTCCACTGGTATCGGCCATGCCATCCTCTCCGGCCCTTGCGGCTCGCTATAGGAACATGATCGAATATCGGGCAACACCGCTCATGCGTTTTCTATCACGACTCTTCGGCGTTCCACGAGAACGATCGATTTTTCGAGCCGCACGTCGGCACGCGACCAGTCAGGACTTTCTGGGAAAGAGCATGCGTAGAGTCCGTGCCAGGCGCTCTAGCGCCCGGTCCAAAGGCTCATCGTAGCGGATGGTTTCCACGACGAAGCCGCGATCCTCGAGTGCCTCGCGGATCCGTCGATCATCCGCCCGGCGGTGCGGACCGTCGTGGGTGGGACCGTCGACGAACAGGCAGATGCCCGGTGCCCCCTGCTGCTCCCAGTAGTAGTCCACCTGCGCCGGCACGTCGTCGGCGGGACAGTACTGGGCATGATCGGGAAGAGGAAGTCCGCGTTCGTGAATCGCGTCCAGTACCCGCCGTTCGAAGTCGGAATCCGTCTGCGCGCGCAGGCGATGATAATGGCTACCCCGGTCCTGGGGTCGACGATCGCAGAAGCGGGCGGTGCTCAGCTCGCGCAGCAGAGGAATGACGAGCCGGCGATCGAGGTGCGGGTGGTGGGGCTGGTTGGAATAGGCGAGGAGGCAACGATAGCACGCCGCTCCGCATGCCGACGTGGCCGAGCACCGCCTCCGTCACCTCCAGCCGCACGCTGAGCCGCTGCAGGCCAGTGGCACAGGTCCGCCGCAGATCGTGCAGCCGCCACGGCGCGA
>JALSSK010000448.1 GCA_026984335.1 Rhodothermales bacterium | reverse complement strand
ACGGCCCGGGCGGCCTTCGTCGGGTGATACGCTTCGAGGGCGGCGTCCACCTCGGCGACGGTCGTGTTCAGGCGGCTGAGGATCCACCGGTCGAGTTCGGCGCGGCGTGCCACGGGAATGCGCGCCTCGGCATACCGGAACCCGTCGATGTTCGCGTACGTGGCGAAGAAGGCATACACGTTGCCGAGCGTGCTGAAGAACTTCCGGAGCGTCTCGCGCAGGCCGTGCTCGGAAAACTTGAGGTCCTCCCACGGCGGCGTATTGCTCATCATGTACCACCGCACGAGGTCCGCGCCGTGCCGCCGGATGACGTCGAACGGATCGACGGCGTTGCCCTTGCTCTTGGACATCTTCTCCCCTTTCTCGTCGAGGATCAGGCCGTTGACGACGCAGTTCTTGTACGCCACGCTGTCCATCACGAGCGTGGCGATGGCGTGGAGCGTATAGAACCACCCGCGCGTCTGATCGACGCCCTCGGCGATGAAGTCGGCGGGGAAGCTGCGGGCAAAGGCTTCCCGGTTCTCGAAGGGATAGTGCCACTGCGCGAAGGGCATCGCCCCGGAGTCGAACCACACGTCGATGAGGTCGGGCACGCGGCGCATCGTGCCGCCGCCGGGGGCGGGCCACGTCAGGCGGTCCACGTACGGGCGGTGGAGGTCCACCTCCGCGTCGTCGGCGGGCAGCTGATCGCCGCACTTCTCGCGCAGCTCTTCGAGCGAGCCGATGACCTCGACGTACCCGGGGTCCCGGTCCGACACCCAGACGGGCAGCGGCGTGCCCCAGTACCGGCGGCGGCTGAGCGCCCAGTCGATGTTGTTCTTGAGCCACTCGCCGAAGCGCCCCGTGCCAATGCCCTTCGGCTGCCAGTTGATCGTCTCGTTGAGCGCCACGAGCCGGTCCTTCACGGCGGTGGTGCGGATGAACCAGCCCTCGACGGGATAGCTCATGAGCGGCGTCCCTTTCCGCCAGTCGTGCGGGTAGTTGTGGAGACAGGTCTCGTGCCGGTAGAGCAGCCCCCGGTCGCGGAGGTCGCGCACGATGACCTTGTCGGCGTCCTTGAACCACATCCCGGCCACGAGTTCGGCCTTCTCGGTGAAACGCCCTTCGGGATCGACGGGGTTGATCAGGGGCAGGTTGGCTTTCTTCGCCGTCTCGAAGTCTTCCGCCCCGAAGGCCGGCGCGGTGTGCACGATGCCGGTGCCGTCCTCGGTGGAGACGTAGTCCGCCGCCACCACGCGCCAGGCGCTCTCCGGCGGCACGTCGTCGACGAAGTACGGGTAGAGCGGCTCGTACGTGCGCCCGAGCAGGTCGAGCCCCTTGTATTCGGCCACGAGCTCGAACGGCTCCTTAAGGACGCCGAGCCGCGCGCGGGCCAGGATGAGGTGCTCCGCCCCGCCCTCCGGATCCTCTCGCCGGATCTTCACGTAGTCGATGTCCGGCCCGACGGCGAGCGCCACGTTCGAGATGAGCGTCCACGGCGTGGTCGTCCAGGCGAGGAACGCCGTGTCGGGCTCCTCCTTCGAGCGGAAACGGACGTACACGCTCGGGTCCTGCACCTCCCGGTATCCGAGGCTCACTTCGTGCGAGGAGAGCACCGTGCCGGAGCCCGGGCTGTACCACTGAATCTTGTAGCCTTTGTAGAGCAGCCCCTTCCTGTAGATCTGTTTGAGGA
>JALSSK010000447.1 GCA_026984335.1 Rhodothermales bacterium | reverse complement strand
CGCCGTAGTCGTCCGAGATCCACACGTTGCCGTCGTCCGTTCCGGCATAGAGGACGTCGGAGTCCGAAGGCGCGACGGCGATCGCGCTGATCGTGCCGAGGAGCGGATAGACGCCTTTCGTCAGGTCGTCGCTGAGGGGCGTCCACGAGGCGGCGCGGTCGGTGGTGCGGTACACGCGGTTCGTGCCCGTATAGAGCACCGCCGGGTCGTTCGGATCGATCACGAGGGGCGTGTCCCAGTTCGTCTTCTCGTCCGGATCGATGCCGTTCGTGACGGAGACGAACGACGGAAAGGCCGATTGCGAGCGCCGGAGGCCGCCCCACTGCGTCTCGGCGTAGATCGTGTTCGGGTCTTCGGGGTCGATGACCACGTAGAAGCCGTCGCCGCCGAGGATCTTCGTCCAGTCGTCGAGGGCTCCGGTGAGCGTGCGGACGGTTCCGTTGTCCTGCGTGCCGCCATAGAGACGCTCCGGATGGCTCGGGTCGAAGGCGATCTCGTAAAACTGCGTGTTCGGGAGATCGCCCGCGCGCGTCCACGTGAAGCCGCCGTCGGTGGAGAGGGCGACGCCGCCGTCGTTGCCGTTGAGGAGCGTCTCGGGGTTCTCGGGGAAGAAGGTGAGCGCGTGATGGTCGGCGTGGATGCCGGGCGTGGCGGTCCAGGTGGCGCCGCCATCGCCGGAGCGCATGAGGAGCACGTCCATCACGTAGACGACGTCCGGGTTCGTCGGATGCGCGCGGACCTGCCCGAAGTACCAGCTGAAGCCGCCGAGGCCCTGCGCGACGCCCCGGTTCGGGTCGGCGTCGCGCCAGGTGTCGCCGCCGTCGTCCGTGCGATAGAGGCCGAGGTAGCCCGCTCCGTCGGTGAAGAGGGCGTACATCACGTCGGGATGATCGCGGCACAGGGCCAGCCCGATGCGCCCGATGTGCACGCGACCGTCGAACCGGCGCTGCTTTTCGGGGTCGGGCAGGCCGTGCGCGGGGCCGAGGCGCTCCCACGTCTCGCCGCCGTCGCGGCTGCGCCAGACGGCGCTTCCTTCGCCGTAAAGGAACGAGCCGCTCACGCGCCGGACGCGCTGCCAGGTGGCGGCGAAGATCGTGTTCGGGTCGTCGGGGCGGATCACGACGTCGATCACGCCGGTGGAGTCGTTCACCGCGAGCACCCGCGTCCACGACGCGCCGCCGTCCTCGCTCCGGTAGAGCCCGCGCTCGGGCGTCGGGGCGAAGTAGCTTCCCATCGCCGCCGTGAAGACGCGCTTCGGGTTCGAGGGGTCCACCACCACGCGCCCGATGCTCACGGTCTCGCCGAGCCCCATGAAGCGCCACGACGCGCCGCCGTCTTCGGACTTGTAGAGCCCCCCGCCCGCGAAGTTGTTGTGCCCGCCGTTGGCCTCGCCCGTGCCCACGTAGATCACGTCCGGGTCGCTCGGGTCGAGCGCGAGGTCGCCGATGGTGAGAAGCGCCTGCTCGTCGAAGATCGGTCTCCACGATAGTCCCCGGTCGCCGGAGGTGAACACCCCTCCGGTGGCGGCGGCGGCATACAGCCGGTCGGGATCGTCCGGTGCGACGGCCACGTCCACGACGCGACCGCCGACGTTGACCGGCCCGGCGAACGACCACGCGGCAAAGGTCCGTCGTTTGGGCGCGCGGCGGAGGGCCTTCGCCTGATCGAGGGCGTCGCGGAGGGCGTGCGGGTCGGCCCGGAAGTACGGATAGGTGCGCCGGAGCCACGCCCGCTCGTCGGGCCGCTTCTCCACGCGCGCCGGGCGCTCGGGCGCGGGGGCGGGCCGCAGCCAGAGCGCGAGACCGAGCAGAAGCACGGCCGACAGGACGTGGGAGGGCCGTTTCATGGAGCGCGTACGGCGATTTCCGGACAGGATACGCGATCCGGGACGCATGATCAGGGCCAAAAGAGATGCCGTCCCCCGGGGATCCCCGGCGTCGGCTCTTCCACTCATTGCACCGTGACGTGGATCTCGTCCCGGTACCGGTCCCCTTCGAGGGCCACGTGCGCGCCGTTGGCGAACTGAAGACGGAGCGTGTGCGGGCCGGGGGGAAGCGTCAGGTCGGCTTCGAGCGCACCGGCGCCGAAGTGGAGATGATGCTCGTCCTTCGGGATCACCTGCCCGGCAGGGACGAACGTCGTATCGACGAGGATGTGGAGATGGCCGGAGCCCTCCTTCACCTCGCCCGCGGGCGCCACGGAGAGGCCCTTCACCCCCATCACCACGTGAAACGTCGTGGGCACGACGGAGGAGTCGGCAGGCTCGACGAAGAACACGCGGACCTCCGGTGCGGCTTCGGCGGAGGGCTCGGCGCTCTCGGGTGCGGGCGACTCCTTTTGGCCGCCGCACGCGGCGAGCCCGAACGTGAGAACGACGATCAGAACGGGGGAGAGCAAAACAAACCTTTTCATGGGTACGGTAGGTGGGATGAATGAGGGAGAAAGGTTGACGCGGAAAGATACTGAAGAAAGGACCTCCCGCGCTCGTGTTCGAAAGAAGGGCGAAGGGGCGGGGCGCTCTCGCACGATCTTCATGGCGAAAAGCCGGTCGGGCGCGTATCTTCTCCCCGCAAACCCGCCCTTTCGCCGCCGCATCGCGCCAGGCTCGTGACCGAAGACCGCTCTCCGATAGCCCGCCTCGACGTCGAGAACGTGGGGCATCGTTTTGGCCGGCGCATTCTTTTTCGGAAGCTGACGTTTCGGCTCGAAGGCGGGCGCACGCTCGCGGTGACGGGCGCGAACGGTTCGGGCAAATCGACGCTCCTCCGGATCCTCGCCGGGGTGATGGAGCCCGTGCGCGGCACGGTGACGCTGATCGCAGGCGGGCGCGTGATCTCCGGAGAGGATCGTCCCCTCCACACCGGCATGGTCGCGCCGTATCTGAACGTGTACGACGACTTCACGGCGCGGGAGAACCTCCGGTTCATCGCCCGCGCGCGCCGCCTCCCCGGGGCCGCCGCGCGCATCGAAGCCGCGCTGCGAGCGGTGACCCTTCTGCCTCGCGCCGACGACCGCGTGGCCACGTATTCGTCCGGCATGAAGCAACGCATACGCTTCGCCGCCGCGCTCCTCGCCGATCCGCCGATGCTCCTGCTCGACGAGCCCACGTCCAACCTCGACGAGCCCGGGCGCGAGATGGTGGCGCGGATCATCGCGGAGCGGCAGGCGGCGGGCCGTCTCATCGTCGTCGCCACGAACGACCCCGCCGAAGCCGCCCGGTGCGATGCGGCGCTGTGCGTGGAGGACTACCGGTGACGCGTGCCGCTCAGCCGCGGGCGAGGGCGAGTGCGGCCAGGTCGACGGCGGCGGCGCCGGCCTCGCGGAGCGCGAGCGCGGCGGCGGTGGCGGTGGCGCCCGTGGTCAGCACGTCGTCGACGAGGAGGACGCGCCGACCCGTGACGGCTTCCGGCACGGCGACCTCGAACGCGCCGAAGACGTTTTCCCACCGGCGGCGACGGGAGAGGGTGGTCTGAGAGCGGGTGGCGCGGATGCGGCGGAGCGCTTCGGGGTGGCACGGCGTCCCGAGCGTTTCGGCCAGGCCCTCGGCCAGGAGCGCACTCTGGTTGTATCCGCGTTCGTAGAGCCGCACCCGGTGAAGCGGCACGGGCGTCACGAGGTCCGGGCGCGGACGGGCGGAGGCCCGATGCGCCTGCCCGATGAGCGCGCCGAGCCGGCGGCCATAGGCGGGACGGTTGCCGTATTTGAGGGTGTGCTGGATGCGCCGGAGCGTGCCCCCCTGATCGAAGACCCACAGCGCGAAGGCGTCCTCGAACGGTGAGGCCGGGCCGGGCAGGGCGGCCAGCCGCGCGGCCAGGTCGTCGGCGTCGGCGCGCTCGAGGCGGCGCAGGCAGCTCCGGCACACCGGCCCGTCGTCCGCCGGAGCGCCGCACCCGAGGCAACACGGCGGCGCCAGGAGCCGGAGCAGGCCGCGCCACACCGTGCTTGCCGCCGTGGTCATCGCGGCCGGGACGTGTCGCAGAGGCGGGACGCGCATCGCGCCGTGGATTGGAAAATGGTGAAAAAAGAAGCGAGACGCGCCGATCCCGGCGCCGGGGGTCCCTATGCCGACGAAAACTTCGTATACTGAACGCGCATCGTCAAGACCGGAACCGCGCGCGCGTCGCCCCCCCAATCTAAGACACGGAGAGAGATTCTGCATGACTACCCGCAAACGCAAAGGAATGCTCATCAAGAACACAAACCCGCGTCCGGTGAAGATCGCCATGGCGACGCGGACGCTGGTGCTCAAACCGGGCGAGGAGCAGTTGATCACGGCGAATGAGGTGCGCGATACGGTTTTGCGGGAAAAACTGCAGGTGCGCGCCGTCTCCATCGTGCGTCCGGCGACGGAAGCGGAGGAGGAGGCTTTGCTTCGAGAACAGGTCGGGACCGCCCACCGTGAGGAAGCCGACGGGGTGGACGAGGCGTGAGCGCCCCGGCAAGCACACGGTTTTGAGAATCATTTCGAGGCGAGCAGCATGAAGGTCCTGGCGCTGGAACCCTGGTACGGCGGTTCCCACCGCAACTTTCTCGACGGATTTCGCAAGCACAGCCGCCACACGATCCATCCCGTCACGATGACGGCGCGCTTCTGGAAATGGCGCATGCACGGCGGGGCGGTCACGATGGCGCGCAAGGCGCTGCAGGCGCTCGAGCAGGGATTCGTGCCGGACGTCATCTTCGCCACGGACATGGTCAATCTGCCCGCCTTCCTGGCCCTGACGCGTCGGCGCTTCGCGGGCATTCCGGTGATCTACTATCTCCACGAGAACCAGCTCACCTATCCGCTTCCGGAAGGAACTGAGCGGGACGAGACGTACGGCTACATCAACTACCTTTCGTGCCTCGCCGCCGACCGGGTCGTCTTCAACTCGCGCTTTCACCACGAGGAGTTCATGGAGGCGCTGCCCGTGCTGCTGCATCGCTTCCCGGACTACACCCACCTCCGCACCGTCGCCGAGATCCGGCAAAAGTGCGAGGTGCTGCACCTCGGCATGGACCTCGCCGCGCACGACCGCTACCGGGCGGACTATCCGGCGCACGAGTGGGGGCCGGGCATGAAGCCGCCCATCGTCCTGTGGAACCAGCGATGGGAGTACGACAAGAACCCGAAGGCCTTCTTCCGCCTCATGAACCGTCTCGACGACGCGGGCTTCCGCTTTCGTCTGATCCTTGCGGGCGAGCATTTCGAGGAGAAACCCTCCGAGTTCGAACAGGCCTTCGAACGCTATGCCGAACGCATCCTTCACTACGGGTATGCGGAGGATTTCGAGGAGTACAGTCGCCTGCTTCACCGCGCCGACCTCATCGTTTCCACTTCGCTCCACGAGTTCTTCGGCATCGCCGTCATGGAAGCCATTTATTGCGGCTCTCACCCCCTCCTTCCGAACCGTCTGAGCTACCCCGAACTCATCCCCGGCTCGCTCCATCGCCCGCTCCTTCACGCGCCGGTGCTCTATGAGGACGAGGACGAGCTTTTTCACATCATGGCGGCCATTCTCAAGGGCGAGGAGCGCCCGCTGCCGGTGGACACGCTCCGAAGCATCCCGGAACGCCTCGACTGGCGCACGCACGTCCGGCGCTTCGATGACCTGGTCGAAAGCGTGGGCGTGCGGGAAGATGCCCCGGCGGCGTAAACGAAAAGCGCGCGAAGTTCGACCTCCGCGCGCTTTTTCGGGAAAAGCCGGACCGGGTCAGTCCATGTTCTCGATGAGGGCTTCGCCGAACTCGCTGCACTTGAGGAGCGTCGCGCCTTCCATGAGGCGGTGGAAGTCGTACGTCACGCGCTTCTGGGCGATGGTCTTTTCCATGGCGCGGATGATGAGGTCCGCCGCCTCGTTCCATCCCATGTACCGGAACATCATCTCGCCCGAGAGGATGAGGGAACTCGGGTTGACCTTGTCGAGCCCGGCATACTTCGGCGCGGTGCCGTGTGTGGCCTCGAAGATGGACGCGCCGGTGTCGTAGTTGATGTTTGCCCCCGGCGCGATGCCGATGCCGCCCACCTGGGCTGCGAGCGCGTCGGAGATGTAGTCGCCGTTGAGATTGAGCGTGGCGATGACGTCATACTCGGCGGGGCGGGTGAGGATCTGTTGGAGGAACGCGTCGGCGATGACGTCCTTGACGATGATCTCGCGTCCGTCGTCCGTCGTGATGACCTGCCACGGGCCGCCGTCGAGGTCCTTCGCGCCGAAGACCTCTTTCGCCGTCTGATAGCCCCAGTCGCGGAAGGCGCCTTCGGTGTACTTCATGATGTTGCCCTTGTGGACGAGCGTCACGCTCCGGGCGTCGGTCTCGATGGCGTGCCGGATGGCCGCGCGCACGAGCCGCGCCGTGCCTTCCTTCGAGACGGGCTTGATGCCGATGCCGCTCGTCTCCGGGAACCGGATGTTCGTCACGCCCATCTCGTCCATGAGGAAACGGATGACCTTCTTGACCTCGGGCGTTCCGGCGCGAAACTCGATGCCTGCGTAGATGTCCTCCGAGTTTTCCCGGTAGATGACCATGTGCACGAGCTCCGGGTGCTTCACGGGGGAGGGGACGCCTTCGAAGTAGCGGATCGGGCGCACGCATGCGTAGAGGTCGAGCTTCTGCCGGAGCGCCACGTTGAGCGAGCGGATGCCGCCGCCGACGGGCGTCGTGAGCGGGCCCTTGATGGCGACGAGGTGATCCCGGATGGCGTCGAGGGTGTCCTGCGGCAGCCATTCCCCGAACCGCTCATACGCCTTTTCGCCCGCGAAAACCTCGAACCAGACGATCTTTCGCGCGTCGCCATAGGCCTTGGCCACGGCGCTGTCGAAGACGTTCCGGGCGGCGCTCCAGATGTCCGGCCCGGTGCCGTCGCCTTCGATGAACGGGATGATCGGACGGTCGGGCACGTGCAGGCGGTCCGCTTCCATGGTGATGCGGCTGCCTTCGGCGGGGGGCGTCAAATGTTCGTAATCGGACATGGCGGATGGGTGTTTCGTGATCGGAAAAGGGAGTCGCGGGAGCGGCGCGGGAAAATAAGTGTTCGAGGAATGGTAAGTGCGGTGGGAAAGGGGGGCGCGGCCTCGTTCGGGGCGATTTAATCAAAAAAACAAATCGCGACGGGAGAGGGCCTCAGAGCTTGCCGATGAGGCTTCGCAGGCGCAGTTCCCACACCTTGAGGGCGGCCTCGCGGACGATGGCTTTGCTCATCTTCGACTGCCCCTCGGTGCGTTCGGTGAAGATGATCGGCGCCTCGACGAGACGGAAGCCCTTGCGCCAGGCCCGGTAGTTCATCTCGATCTGAAACGAATACCCGTTCGACTTGACGCGGGCGAGGTCGATGGCTTCGAGCACGCGGCGGTGAAAGCATTTGAAACCCGCCGTCACGTCGCGGACGGGCAGGCGGGTGATGAGGCGCGTATAGATGCCGGCGCCGTAGGAGAGGATGAGCCGGGAGAGCGGCCAGTTCATCACCCGCACCCCGTCCACGTAGCGCGAGCCGATGGCGAGGTCGGCGCGTCCCGATCGGACGGGTTCGATCAGGCGGGGCAGATCCTGCGGGTTGTGCGAGAGGTCGGCGTCCATCTCGCAGATGTACGTGTACTCGTGCGCGAGGGCGAAGCGGAAGCCGGCGAGGTAGGCCGTGCCGAGCCCCTGCTTGGCCGGGCGTTCGATGAGGTGAATGCGACCGGGGAAACGACGCTGAAGCTCGCGCACGCGCTCGGCGGTGCCGTCCGGGGAACCGTCATCGACGACGAGCACGTGCAGGTCTTCCGGGAGCGCGAGCGTCTGTTCGAGCACCGTCCGGATGTTCCGGGCTTCGTTGTAGGTGGGGATGATGACCAGCGCGCGCCCGGCGATCTCATGGCCGGTCCGATCGGCGGGCGGGGATGGGGAAGGCTCCAAAGCGAATCGGTGGTCCTGTTTATCGTGCGCCGGAATATCGCTAATAATTCGGCAAAAGACGAATGCCGTGCACGGGCGCGGTTTCGGGCGGTGGGTTTCCCCGGGTCTCCGGGGCCGGGAGGCCTTCAGGCGTCGTTCCGGTCTTCCCCGTTCTTGAGGTTGAGGTGCGCGCGCAGAAACTCGATCGTGTGTTCGAGCAGTTCCTCCGGCGGGTTGACTTCCTCGTCTTCCTTGACCAGTTCGAGGGTCATCAGATATTGCTCAAAGTAGGGTTTGCACTTCGCGCACTGATCGAGATGCATTTTGAAGCGCGCCTGTGTTTCGGCGGGCAGCACGCCCTCGATATATTCGGCGAGAAAGCGGTTGACTTCCTGGCAGGAGGGGGAGGGGCGAAAGATCCTGCGTATTTTCTCAAGGAGATGAAGCATCTTGATGCGAGGTGAAGTCCTCTCGTTTACGAATGAAATCACGAGCGAAAGTAACGGTCGAGCAGGCTGCGGAGGGCCTGTCGCGCGCGGTGCAGGCGGACGCGCACGGCGCCGTCACTGATGTTGAGTATGTGCGCCACCTCCGCCGTCGAAAGCTCTTCGATGTCGCGCAGGGTGACGACGAGGCGATAGTCGGGCGGGAGTTTCCGTATGGCTTCGTGGACCAGCCGTTTGCGTTCGGAGCGCTCGGCCATTTTGTGCGGGTTCCAGGCTTCGTAGTTGCCGGTATGCATCCCCCGCGAGAAGCCGGGCTGGAGCCGCTCGATGTCTTCGTCGGAGAGGGTATCGTATCGGCGTGATTTCCGGAGCGAGGCTCGCGCGAGGTTGATGCCGATGGCATAGAGCCACGTGGTCACCTTGGATTCCCGGCGGAAGGTGTGAAAGCGTTTGTAGGCCTGCAGAAACGTTTCCTGCAACACACTTTCCGCTTCATGATGATCGTTGACGATCCGATAGATCACGCGATAGAGGCGCGTGCTCTCCTGTTGCACCAGCTGTTCGAAGGCCTTGGGGTCGCCTTCGAGGAGGGCCTCAAGATCGATGGGAGCGCGCGCGGACCGGGCCTTCGTACTGGGCTCTTGTGCTTGGGTCTGCTTGAGTTTAGGCACGTTACACCTTCTCGTTGTTCCTGCAAAAGATCGTAGCGCGTGTTACATGTTCGTTACATTTGGCGTGGACGCATCTTCCGGAGTGGACGCAGGTTCGGTTCGACGGGGGCATGCGGGCGGTGGAGTCGGGGCGGGAGTGGCCGAAGGCGGCGCCTTCGCACCGGCGTTGCGCCTCTTCAACGAGACGCCCCGGTTTGCGTTCCGTGCGCGAGGTTCCCATAAAGAACGGGTTAATGCTGGGTTTTGCGACTGCAAAAGTCTTATTTTCACAAGCTCGCATCGAAAGGGCCTTCGCGTCGCGCTCCACCAAAATACCAGGACGACGAAGGCGGGTAAAAGATGCGCGTGCCATCCCCCGGACTACCACTCAAGCATGGAAACATATGGCCAGCGAGACGAAAAAGCGCACGCCGAAACACACGCCGAAAAAGGCGGCGGATGAGGGACTTACGGCCGAGCAGCAGGACGTCGATATCCCGAAGAGCATCAGGGTCAACCGGACCTTCAGGACGTACCGGGCCGGGCAGTACGGTCACGAGGACGTCGGGCTGTCGGAGGAGCAGGTGCTCGCCATGTATCGGAGCATGCTGTTGCAGCGTCGCTTCGAGGAGCGCGCCGCGCAGATGTACGGCAAGCAGAAGATCGGAGGCTTCCTCCACCTGTACATCGGCCAGGAAGCCGTCTCCACCGGAGCGGTCAACGCCATCCGTATCGGGCGCGACTCGGTCATTACCGCCTATCGCGACCACGGCCACGCCCTCGCCCTGGGCATGAGCGCCGACGAGTGCATGGCCGAGCTCTTCGGCAGGATCGACGGGTGCTCGCGCGGCAAGGGCGGCTCGATGCATTTCTTCAGCGCCCGACACCGGTTCTTCGGCGGTCACGGGATCGTCGGGGCCCATGTGCCGGTGGGCACGGGCATCGCCTTTGCGCACAAGTACCAGGCCGACGACGGCGTCTGCCTCACGTTCTTCGGCGACGGCGCCGTGGGTCAGGGCGCCATCCACGAGGCCTCGAACCTGGCGGCGCTCTACGAACTGCCCGTGGTCTTCATCATCGAGAACAACCAGTACGCCATGGGCACGGCCACGACCCGCGCCTTCGCCGAGACGATGTTCATCAAACACGCGCTCAGCTATCACATGGAAGCGTCGCTGGTCAACGGCATGGACGTCTTCGCCGTCTCCAAAGCCGTGCAGGATCACGTCGCAATGGCGCGGGACTTCAAGCCCTCGCTCCTCGAAGTGCGGACGTACCGCTATCGCGGGCACTCGATGAGCGACCCCGGAAAATACCGGACGAAGGAAGAGCTGGAACGGAAGAAGCACGAAGACCCGATTCTCCGCCTGAAAATGTATATCCTCGAGCACGAGATGGCCGACCTCGACGCGCTCGACGCGATGGACGAGGACGTGAAGGAGGAGGTGCGGCGCTCGGTCGAGTTTGCCGAGAACAGCCCGTTCCCCCCGCTCGAAAGCATTTACGAGGACGTCTATACGCAGAAGGATTATCCCTTCCTCGCGTGAGTTCAAGGCGCAAAGGGGGCGTGGCGCGCTTCGCCGGCGCTCCGCTTCTCCTCGTCACCGGACCTTGAACCTGAACTTTAAACCGGAATCCACCCAATGGCTGAATTACAGTTTCGTGAAGCGATTCGCGCCGCCATGGTCGAAGAGATGGAGCGGGATGCGACCATCTTTCTCATGGGCGAGGAAGTGGCGCAGTACAACGGCGCGTACAAGGTGAGCGAGGGCATGCTCGACAAGTTCGGGCCCAGGCGCGTCATCGACACGCCGATCAGCGAGAACGGTTTTGCGGGCCTCGGCATCGGGGCCGCGCTCAACGGCCTGCGTCCGATCATCGAGTTCATGACGTTCAACTTCTCGTTCGTCGCCTTCGACCAGCTCATCAACAACGCCGCCAAGATCCGGTACATGTCCGGCGGGCAGTTCAAGATCCCGATCGTCTTTCGCGGGCCCAACGGCGCCGCCGGGCAACTCGCCGCCACGCACAACACCTCGACGGAGTCGATCTATGCGACGATCCCGGGCCTGAAGGTCGTCGCTCCGTCGAACCCGGATGACGCAAAGGGTCTGCTCAAATCGGCCATCCGCGACGACGACCCCGTCCTTTTCCTCGAAAGCGAGGTGATGTACGGCATGCGCGGCGAGGTCTCGGAGGAGGAGGATTACCTCATCCCCATCGGCAAGGCGCGTGTGGCGCGGGAGGGCACGGACGTGACCCTCGTGGCCCACAGCAAAAGCTACTGGATCGCGATGCGCGTGGCCGACCGCCTCGCCGAAGAGGGCTACAGCGCCGAGGTGATCGACCCTCGCACCATCCGCCCGCTCGACGTCGACACCATCCTCGATTCCATCCGGAAGACGAACCGGTGCGTCATCATCGACGAGAGCAATCCATACGCGAGCATCTCTTCGGAGATCACCTATCAGATTCAGGATCGCGCCTTCGACTTCCTCGATGCGCCCATCGTGCGGATCACCGCCAAGGACACCCCGGCGCCGTACGCGAAGAACCTGATGGCGTATTACATGCCCCAGGAGGACGATGCCTACCGGGCGTGCAAAAAGGTGATGTACGTCGATTAAGTTCCGGATCCCGGTAGGCGGGACGTCTCGCGCGCTCCGTTCACGGCATCCAGACTCTGAACTCCCAAATCGAAGATCGTATTATGGCTATTCCTGTTGAAATGCCGAAGATGAGCGACACCATGGAAGAGGGGGTGCTCGTCAGCTGGCTCGTCGATGAAGGCGCGAAGGTGTCGGCGGGGGACGTCATCGCCCAGGTGGAGACGGACAAGGCGACGATGGACCTGGAGGTGTACGACGACGGCGTTTTGCTCAAGAAGGTGGCGCAAGAAGGCGAGGCCGTGCCCATCGGCGGGCTGATCGCGGTGCTCGGCAAGGAGGGAGAGGACATCTCCGGCCTGCTGGCGAAGTACGGCGGCGACGGCGCGGCGGCAGAGGCGCCACCGAAAGCTCCTGCGCAAGCCGAAACGCCCTCGGGCGACGGCGC
Organism: Rhodothermales bacterium; assembly: GCA_026984335.1. Classification (GTDB taxonomy): domain Bacteria; phylum Bacteroidota; class Rhodothermia; order Rhodothermales; family ISCAR-4553; genus JALSSK01. The sequence continues at coordinate 23,013 of JALSSK010000447.1, read as the reverse complement.
GAAACCGACCACGATCGCGCCGGTGAAGCCGGAAGAAGCGCCGTCGGACGGGCGGGTGAAAGCGTCGCCGCTGGCGCGGAAGATGGCGACCGAGCACGGCATCGAGCTGAGCGACGTGCGCGGGAGCGGCCCGGAAGGGCGCATCATCAAACGCGACATCGAGGCGGTGCTGACCGAGCGGCCCGCTGCGCCGGAGGAAGGGAAGGCGGCTCCTGCTCCGAGGCCCGCTCCGAGGCCCGTTCCGGCTCCCGCTCCGGCCCTGCCCGGCGAGGCGTACGAAGTGGTGCGGCTCTCGCAGATGAGAAAGGCCATCGCCCGCCGGCTGGCGCAAAGCAAGTTTACCGCCCCGCACTTCTATCTCACCGCCGAGATCGACATGGACAAGACCGTCGCCTTCCGGAGCCGGCTCAATGCGCTGGCCGAGGCACAGGGGCGCGGCAAGATCTCGTTCAACGATCTCATCACGAAAGCCTGTGCGCTGGCGCTCCGGCAACACCCGTACGTCAACGGCTCGTATCTGGAAGCGGAAGGGGAGATCCGGCTCTACCGCGAGGTGCACGTGGCCGTGGCCGTCGCCGTGGATGAGGGGCTGATCACCCCCGTCATCCGGAACGCCGACCGGAAGGGGCTGGCGCAGATCGCCGAGGAGACGCGCGAACTGGCCGAAAAAGCCCGGAACCGGCAGCTTCAGCCGGAAGACTATTCGGGCGCGACCTTCACGACGAGCAACCTCGGCATGTTCGGCATCGAAGCGTTCACGGCCATCATCAACCCGCCGAACGCCTGCATCCTCGCCATCGGCGCGATTCGCGACGTGCCGGTGGTCAGGGACGGCGAGATCGTGCCGGGCAAGCGCATGAAGGTGACGCTCTCGTGCGATCACCGCATCGTCGACGGGGCCGTCGGTTCGCGCTTCCTCACCACGGTCCGGGACTACCTCGAAGAGCCGCTCAACCTCATGCTCTGAACGGGCGCGCGTCAGATTACCAGGGGCGGTTCCGGCCATCGGAATCGCCCTTTTTAGTAAAAACACTATCGTTGAATGCCTCGGAAAGCGAAGGCTTTATTACCTTGTGGGCCCGGTGAATCTTCCGCCGGAAGGAATACTTTTTCGGGGGCTCGGGTTGGGACCTCCGACGGAGCATTGTTGGACTGATAGGCGTCGTCTATGGAGCTTGCGCACATTTCGGACATTCACTTTGGCAAGATCGCGCATCCGACCATTGTGGAGGATCTGGTGGCGGACGTCAACGCGCGGGGCGTGGGGCTCGTCGCGGTCAGCGGTGATCTGACGCAGCGGGCGCGGCGGTCGCAGTTCAAGGCGGCCCGCGCCATGCTCGACGCCTTCGAGGCGCCCACGCTCGTGGTGCCCGGCAACCACGACGTCTTCGCCTGGTGGCGCCGGCCCATCTCCCGCATCTTCGACCCTCTCCGTCGATACCGGCAGTACATCACGGACAATCTCACGCCGACGTTCGTGGCGGACGAGGTGGCCGTGCTCGGGATCAACTCGGCCTATGGCCTTACCATCAAGGGGGGGCGCATCGACGCGTCTTCGCGGGAGATGATCCGGTCCTTCTTCGCCGCAGAGGGCGAGGGGCGGTTCAAGGCGCTCGTGGTCCATCATCACCTCACAAAGATCCACGCGCTCGGACGGCACGACATCGCCCGGCATGCGAGGCGCACGCTCGACGCGGCCATGGATGCTCGCATCGACCTGATTCTTTGCGGGCATCTGCACGTCTCCCACATCGAACCGCTGGAGATCATTCCCGGCGCGCACCGGCTCGTCATTGCGAGCGCCGGAACGGCCACGAGCAGTCGGGGGCGGAAGGAGCACCGGGACACCAATTTCTATAATCTCATTACGGTGACGGAGCAGGCCTTCGTCGTGGAAGAGCGCCGCTATGACGTGGAAAAGGGCGGATTCGTTGAAGAAAGCACAACCCGCTTCGAACGGATGAGCGCCGGAAACTGAGCGCTCGTGCCTTTGGTCTCGGTGATATGAAAAGGCCCCGGCTTCGTGAGAGGTCGGGGCCTTTCTTTCTCCGAGCATGGCGTGCTCCGGCCAAAGAAAAAGCCCCGACGTCGTGAAGACGCCGGGGCTTTTCTTTTACCGTTCAGCGTGAGCGGAAGACGCTTACTTGAGGAGCGTCATCGTGCCCGTGCTGACCCAGGTCTGGTTCGGCGCAGTGGCCGTCAGACGGTAGAGGTAGGTGCCGGAAGCAAGGTTGATCGCATTGATCTGAACCGTGCGTTTGGCGCCGGCCTCCATGGTCTGACGCGGCACCGTCAGCACCTGGCGACCCAGCATGTCGATGACCTGGATGGTGACCTCGGCGGTCTCCGGCAGGTCAAACTGGATCGTGGTGGACGGGTTGAACGGGTTCGGGTAGTTGCCTTCGAGCGCGAACTCGGTCGGGATCTCGGCCACTTCCTCTTCGGTGGCCGTGACGACCGTACCGAGGCGAACCGTTCCGTCGAGCTGGACGACCATCACGTTGGCGCCGCGCGAGCCGCTCTGACCGACCGGCGGGTTCATGAAGCCGTGGGCGATGGCCATCACGGCTTCTCCTTCCAGCCCGGTCATGTCAACGGAGGTCGCGAAGGCCTGGTCGGTCGTGCCGGTGGGCAGGAACTCCAGCGTGTGGAGGCCGGCATCCACGGACACGTACCCGTCCGAGCTTTCGCCGAAGCCGACGTTTTCGAGGATCAGCGGGCCCTGGCCCGAGATGCCCTCGAAGAGGCGGATGTCGAGCGCGCCGGCATCCGAGATGCCGTGCAGCAGCGCGACGTCCACGAGCGTCGGATCCGAGGCAATCGTCTCCACGTCCGTGGCGACGACCATCTGGGCATTGCCCGCTCCGTCGTCGAGCACGACGGCGACGTTGCTCTGGCCTTCCGTCAGCTCGACGTCCGCCGAGAGGACGGCGTCCGCAGAGCTCGTGCTGTTGCTCGGGGCGACGTCAATGGCGAACGAGGCCGTGCTGCCGGTGCCCTTGCTGGCTACATCGACGGCGATGAGCGAAGAGGCTTCACGGTACGTGAAGTTGTCGAGCAACAAGGCGTCGTCCATGTAGACGTCGACTTCACTGAAGTCGGTGCTCGCTGCCGCATGAACCACCTGCAAGAAGGAGATCCCTGCGATGTCGTTCACACCGAAGGTGAAGAGCGAGCCCTGCGCGACGAGACCACCCGTCGAGTTCGTGACACGGACGAGCGGGTCGTTGGCCGGAGGCTCCGTCAGGAAGTTGTCGTACGTGCCTTCCTGCTCTTCCCAGGTGTTCTGCACGTCGCCGTCGAGACGGCGGACAACCCGGATGTCTTCGACTTGCTCGAAGTCCGAGAAGCCGGAGCCCAGGAACTCGAGGTCAAACGTCTGAGCGGTGCCGAGGCTGGTCGAAGCCGTCAGCAGCCAGTAGAAGTCTGCAGGGCCTGCGACCGGTCCTATCGGGAAGCCTGCCAGACCTGCGGGACGTTCATCCACGTGCTGGACGGAGATCGTCGAGGCCGTAATGGCCGGATCTCCGGACTCGAACGTGATGGCGGCGAGGCGATACGCGCTCTCGCTGCCGACCGGGTACTCCAGACGACCGGTGAAGAACTGGAAGATGGCTTTACTCACCGTTCCCACCACATGGCTGAGGTCGCCTTCGGCAGGATTGTGGGTGAAGCCCTGAGCCGTGTTCTGCAACATCACCGGGCTGTCGCCGGTGATCAACAGACCGTTGTTCAGTGCCAGATTGTCGTTGAAGTCACTCAGGTCAATGGTCACCGGACCGTTCGGGGCTTCCACCATGACCCACGGCTGACCATCGCCATTGGTCTGGCTCATGATGATCTGAGCCGGGTCGATGTCACCGTTCAGGGTGAACATCTGCTGGAAGCCGGTGAAGGTCAGGTTGGCGCCGCCGAAGTCGATGCCCGGGCCGGCCGTCACATCGCCGGAAGCGGTAAGGTCGCTGTCGGTGAAGGTGCCGTTAAGCGTGGCCGAGCCGCTGACGTTGAGCGTGCCGTCGTCGAAATGACCGTCGATCGTGGCGTCTCCGCCCACAACCACGTCCAGGTTGTCAATGACGCCGAGGACGTTGTTGTCCGGATCGTCTGCGCCAACCGTGAGGTTGCCGTCAACGGTGAACGTGGCGCCGCTGTCGGTGAGTTCACCATCATTGATGGCGGCGTCTCCCGTGACCGAGAAGTCCCAACCGTTGAGGTCGAACAGAGGCGCGTAGATGGAGCCGGCGTCCGCCAGGGTCATGTCGAGCGACGTGGCCGTGCGGGGCGCGTGCAGGTCGAGGTCGAACGTGTCGCCCGTCACGACGAGCGCCACGTCGACGCCTTCGGGATACTCGCCCGACTGCGTGGTGATGGCGCCGCCGCTGGTGTCGTACGTCAGCGTCCAGCTCGTGCCCTGGAGGTTGGAGCCGTCGCCGGTTCCGTCTTCCGCGTCGGAGACGCCGTTGCCGTTGTCGTCGTTGACGGTGCCCTGCGAGCGCATGACCGAACCGCCGTCCGCAATGGTGAGCGTATTCGTGTCGGTCGTGTTCAGGTTGCCGGTCATGAGGTCGACGCCCTCGTTGGCCGTGGCGGCCTTGTCGAGCACGACGTCGCCCGCGCCCGGATCGATCAACAGATAACCGAGGTCATCGGGATCGCCCGGAAGCTCGGTGTCCGTCGTGACGGAAGCGAGGTAATGCACGTCCACCCAACCGTCATCCGGGAAGACCGGCGTCTGCGGCTCGGGGACCGTGGCGTCCTGGATCGTGCCCGTTCCGTCGCGCACGATGACCGCATCTGCCGAGAAGGAGAGGTTGCCGTCGGCGTCGGCGAAGAGCAGGTCGCTGCCGTTCTCGCCGAAGGTGAACATGTTCGAGACGTTGAACACCTCGGTGCCCGCGTCGCCGTCGGCGGTGACGTCATTCTCGATGCGCAGGTACGGGATGTCGAGACCGTCCGCAAAGGTGAAGGTCTGCGCCGCGCCTGCGTCGAAGATGAGTTCGCCGCCGGAGGACATGAACGAGCCGGCGTTGTAGTCGAACGCCGTTCCGGCATTGGTCAGCAGGATGTCGATGCCGCCCTGGTCGACCGTGCCGTCGTTCATCGTGAAGAGCGTGGTCACTTCCACCGTCGAGGCGTCGCCCGTCAGGGTGAAGGTGTTCGCCGCGTTCTTCCGCAGGCTCGGCAGCGTGACGTCCTGTTCGAGGTTGGCCGTGAGGCCGTCGTTGACGGAGAACGTACCCACCGTGCCGTACCCACCGGCGCCGGCGATGTAGTTCCACTCGGTCCCATTGTGGCGGAACGTCTGACCGTTGAGGTCGAGGTCGCCCGTCGTATGGGTGAGGCGGTCCGTGACGCCGGAGTAGCCGAGAAGCGTCACCGTGTTGCCGGCGCCCGGGTCGATCATGAGGCGGGGCAACTTGGCGTCGACGAAGTCGCCGTCGACGTCGTTGTTGATGGTGCCGTCGGTGAGGAAGTTGAAGTAACCGGTTCCGTCACCGTTGAACTCGGCCGGGGAATCGGACGTCAGGTCGGCGTTGTACAGGTAGACGTCCCAGTCGCCGCCGGCAAACGTGCCGCCGGTCACGTTGAACGTGCCCGCGCCCGCATTCTCGCCGATGTCGATGGACGTCGTGAGGCTGACGTCGCCGCCGGTCTGGTTGTAGTTGTCGATGTCGCCGGCGGTGTCGGGATCATCGGCCGTGTCGGTGTCGAGCCCGACGCTCACGGCGCCGGAGGTGACGTTCAGGTTGCCGATGGCCGCCAGCGTGTTGATGTCGAACGTGTCGCTGGAGTTGACCGTCAGCGTGCTGACCGTACCGCTGCCGCTGATCGAGCCCGAGCCGTTGACGTCGAAGCTCGCCGTGCCCGAGACGGCGCCCGCGACGCTGTGCGCCACGTCCGTGCCGGTCGAGGTCAGCGTCCAGCCGTTCATGTCGAGGTCCGAGCCGCTATTGACGGTCAGCGCGCCTGCGAACGAGTGGTCGGCGTCGAGCTGCGTGGCGAAGCCGGTGGTCGAAACGGTGACGTCATTCACGAAGGAATTGTCCCATTCCGTGCCGGTCTGCGCCACGGCGCTCTGGGCGCCGAAGTACTCGAGGTCGTAGGCCGTGCCCGACGTGTTGAACGTGCCCGCTCCGGTGAAGAAGCCACCGTCGCTGCCGTCCGGACGGATGTCGGGGCCGACCTGGTTCGCCAGGTTGCGGCGAATCATCGGCATGCCGTTGGTCGTGCTGAGGTCGAAGGCCTGGCCGTTGAGGTCGATGCCGCCCACGAGGAAGGTGAGCGTACCCGACTGCGTGATCTCGAGGTTGATCGCGTTGATGGTGACGTTCTGATCGTCCGCCGCCTGCGAAATCTCGATGTTGCCGTAGAGGCCGTTGCCTTCCATCGTCTGGGCGGCGCCGGCGGGACCGGCGAAGATCACCTTGCCGTCGGGGCCGGACGTGTACGTGCCGTCGTTGAGCATCGTCGAGGTGAGGCCGATCAGGCGGATGAGGCGGTCGCCGAGATCCATGCTGGCGTTGATGCCGATGGTGAAGTCGTTCTCCACTTCGAGGGAGCCGTCTTCGAAGATCACGTGCGTGCCGAGGCCCTGGATCTCCGCGTTGTAGACCGTGAAGTTGGGTCCACCCTGGAAGACCTGGTCGCCCTGGCCGATGAAGCTGAGCATACCCGTGGAGCGGATGACCGTGCCGCCGGTGCGCGTGAAGTCGCCCTGCAGGCTCAGCGTGTTGGCGCCGCCGAAGTCGAACGTGCTGGGCTCGACCTGCATGAAGGCGCCCGAGACGGAGACGTCGTCGCCCATCATGAAGGTGCCGTCCGTGAGGTCGAACATCCCGGTGACGGTCAGTTCCGTGCCGGCGGTGTTGGTCACCGTGCCGGTGCCGCTCACGGTCAGGTTGCCCGAGATGGTGGTGCCGGCCAGGCCGTTGAAGGTGATGCCGCCGCCGCCGCTCGTCGAGACGTCGCCGCCGAAGCTCGTGGTGCCGTTGAACGTCGTCGTGCCCGAGGCCACGCTCGTCGTGCCGCCCACGTCGGGGCCGTTGACGTCGAGCGTCGCGCCTCCGGTGACGTCGACGTTGCCGTCGATGCCCGAGGCCGTCGTGACGGTCGTCACGCTGGCCGCGCCGTTGACCATGAGGTCGCCGTTGATGCTTCCGGCGGAGTTGATGCTATGCGTGCCGCTGGAGTTGATCGTGACGGAGCCGGTGATCTGGCTGGCATCCACCGTGGCGTCGCCGTCGGTGACGGTGACGTTCGGGAGGGCGCCGCCCGTGCCGCCGCCGGCGCCGTCCACGTCCACCGTGGCGGTGTCGAGGAGGTCGACCGTACCCGAGCCCGTGATGTCGCCGGCGTTGGCATAGGTGCCGGTTCCGTCGAGGGAGAGGGTGTAGCTGCCGGTGTCGACGGTGGAACCGACGACGTTGGTGAGGTCACCCTCGAGCAGGAGGTCGCCCCAGAGGGTGTACGTGCCGTTGTTGGTCAGGTCGCCGCCCACCGTAGAGGCCGAGGCGCCGCCGACGTTGAACGTGCCCGTCGTGGCATTGTCCGTGGACACGAGCACGCGGTCGGGGTCGCCGTTGCCGACGTCCGAGAGCACGCCCGTGGTGACCGTGCCGGTGCCGCTGTTGAGGATCGTGCCGGTGAAGTCGTTGTCGCCGGCCGTTCCGTTCGCGGCGCCGACGTGGTTGAACGTCGTGCTCGAAGCCGAGACGGCGCCGTCGGCCTGGTTGTCGACGATGGCGCCGAGGTCGGCGGAGGCGTTCACGACGAGGCCGCCGTCAAAGGCGAGCGTGCCCGAGTTCGAGTTCACGATCATCGCCCCGCCCGCGGAGGAGACGGTGAAGACCGACGAGAACGTGGCGTCGCCCGTTCCGGTCAGCATCAGCATGCCGCCGTCGTCCAGGGTGTGGGCCGCCGAGCTCGTGTACGTGCCGGCAGTCGTGTTGATGGTCAGCGTGCCCGCGGCCAGGTCCGTCGGCAGCTCGCCGCCGGCATTGACCGTGTCGTCACCGGTGATGGTGATGGTGCGGTTGGCCGTCGAATACGTCGGCGTGACGTCGAACGAGCCTTCCGTATCCCGGTTGATCGTCACGACGAGGTCGTCGATCGTCGTCGGCACGTCGATCGAGAACGTGCCGGACGTGATCGTGATCGTGTCCAGGAAGCCCTGGTTGCCGGGGAAGTTGGCCGGGTTGTTGACGAAGCCGTCGCCGAAGTAGACGGTCGGGTTGGTCGCCGTGCCGCCCATGATGGTGACGCTGTTGCCCGTGCCCGCCGCGACCTCAAAGCTCTTCTCCGGGAAGCGGAGCTCGTCGTTGCTGGCGAAGGTGTCGATGGCGAAGGTAACGCTCTTGCCGAGGTCGGCCAGAAAGATACCGTCGTTGTCATCCGATTGGAAGTACTCACCGGCGGCGGTGCAAACCGTCGAGCCGTCGGAAGCATTGTTCCAGGCATTCTCAAACGATTGCCACGCCGTAGTGGGCGTGAGGCCGTCGTTGAGGTCGGAGCCGTCGGTGACGTTGAGATAGAAGTCGCAAGTCTGGCCATAAGCCGTCGTACCCACGGTAAACGTGAGCAGAAGCAAAAAGCCAAACTTGCCAAGGCGTTGTAGCAGTCTCATGGAGTCTCCTTAGCGTTGGTGAAATGGGACGAAAAGTTATGTTGAGCGTGCGTTTTCGGTTGATGAAACAGACGAAAGAACGGAAGGCCTTTCCCGTGCGGGTGCGCGCGCAGGCGCACGAGCGAAAAGAAAGAACGAACGATCCCTCCTCCATCCGAGAAGGGGCCGAAAAGATTTGCTTGCCGAAGAAAGCGGGACCGCCGGAACGATCCCGACGTGGGTGCAGCCTCTATGCATGGAGGCGAGTGGGTAGAAGTACAGGCTAATTTCTCCCGCGAATGACCTAAATGTCAAGCGAATTGGAGAAAGAAGGCCGAAATTTACGCGGATTATACATACCGTGTCGAACGGAGGACCATCCCCATTCACGGACGTGCATTTTCCGGCACCGGGCTTATGCGCATACTACACCGCCCGGATTCCCCATACCCAAGCCTTTCCGCGAGAAACTCGACTTTTTGGGGAGCGAAGGATCCTTTCTCCGAACGGGCGTGGAATCAGGGGATTCCCGGAGCGCAGGAGTCGATGAAAATTACACAAGTATATATGAATGAAAGCTTTGTGTTCGAGCAGGGTGGTGAAGCGGAGGGACACGTGATAGAGGGGGAGAGAGTCCGAGGTATCGTAAGAATAATTATTTTAATACTTTATGCGCAAAAGGAGGCTGCGGCATGCCGGAGGATGCATACCTTGAGGGCGGGAAAGGGGGCCTGGGGGCGTTCCCTGGGGAGGCCGTCCCGTATTCGAACGTGTCGGAGGGGCTGATCGCGGTGGGGCTGATGCTGGGGACGTACGCCCTCTTCGGGGTGTCGCCGAGCGCGCCGTTGCTCACGCTCGCTTTCTGCGGAACGTTTCTGGTGTATCAGACGGATCGCCTTCTCCGGCCTTCGGCGGAAGACGCGGTCAACCGCCCGGGACGCGTGGCGTGGGCGCGCCGGCATCGCGGCTATGCGTGGGGAGGAGCCCTGGCGGCGGCGGCGGCAGGGCTGGCGATGCTGCCGGAGCTGCGACCGGCCACGCTGCTGTGGGGAAGCGCCGTGGGCAGCCTCGGTGTGCTTCACGTGGCGCCGCTTCTGCCCGGACGGCGACGGCTCAAAGATCTGGGACCGTTCAAACCGTTCTTCATCGCACTGGCGTGGGGGGCGGGGAGTGTGGTCCTGCCCGTGGTCGAGGCAGGCGGGTCGCTCACGGTCGTAGTGGGGGCCGCCGTGCTCTATCGCGTGCTCTTTATCCTGCCCAACGTGCTTCTGGCGGACTGGGCGGACCGGGAGGGAGACCGCGCCGCGGGTCTGCGGAGCCTGGCCGGTGAATGGCCATGGCGGCGGTGGCGTGCCTTGGGGGCGGCCTCGGCGTTGTCGGCGGCGATGGGAGCGGGCATCGCCGTGTGGAGCTTCGGGGGGCCGAGCCTGCTCCTCCTCGACGCCGTCGGACCGCTTCTGATGACGGGCGCGGTCCTGCGTCCGCCCGCGAAGGCGCCTCTGTTCTCCGGCTTCCTGATCGACGCGATCGTGGGCTGGCCCGCCGTGACGGCGCTCTGGGCGTGGCTGTCGTGAGCCGGGGGCTGCCGACGGCGCCCGCGGGATCTCCGGGAGGCGCTGCTACATATTACGAGGGGGACGCGCTCCGGCGCATGGAGGGGAAACGCAATCGCACCCCTGCCGTATGACGCCTTCCGGACTTCGCCTCGGGGTATGGAGAATTACCGTTGACGCGGGGCGCTTCGAACGTAGATTTAGCTTGAAAACAGAGGGCGAGCCCAGGCCCGCCGGCCTACGATACGATAGATGATGATGAAACCGACAGCCCGTTACCGTCTGCTTCTCACCGCATGCTTTGTCGTTGCCACGGCGGCATACGGACAGGACACGCTGCCCATCCAGATGGACGTCGATTACGCCGCATTTGCCTTCGACGACCAGCAATCCCTGATGGAAGTTTATCTGGCCTTTGAGGCGTCGAGCCTGACGTATGCGAAAGAGGAGGTCGGTTACCGCGCGCATTTGCCGGTGGATCTGGCCCTGATGCGAAGCACCGTGCCCGGCCTGCCCGGCACGCCGGGGGATCCCGTCTGGCAGGATTCCATCGCGCTCGAGTTCGTGGTGCCGGATACGAGCAGCATCGTTCCCGGGCAACGGTTCATTCATCAGGTGCGGACCGTCGTGCCGCCGGGAGAGTATGTGCTCGACGTGGCGATCCCCGCCGACGCGGCGTCCCGGCGCGCGGCCCTGACGCTTCGCCGGGACGCCGTCATCCCCGACTTCTCCAACCCGAACCTCGTCGGCATCTCCGACCTGACGCTCGCCACGGACATTCGGCCGAGCTCGGATCGGAGCAACCTTTTCTATAAAAACGGGCTCATCGTTCGCCCGAACGCCAACCAGCTCTTCGGCAACGGTCTCTCGCGTCTCTTCTATTATGCCGAGACGTATCACCTCAGCAAGGCCGTCGTCGATGCGGACGCATACACGCTGCTCGTCTACGTCGCCGAGGTGAACCTTCCGCAGCCGTTGCCGGGGATGGAACAGCGCACCCGCCGTCCCGTGCGCTCGCCGGACGTGATCGTGGGGCAGTTCGACGTGAGCAACCTTCCGAGCGGTTCCTATTTCCTGCGCATTGCCTTGCTCAACGATGCGAACGAAGCGCTCGCCGAGCAGTCCCGCAAATTCTTCGTCTATAATCCGGGCGTGAAGCGCGCCGCGCCGCCGGCTCTGGAAGTGGCCTTCGAGAACAGCCCGTATGCGTCCATGTCCGAGGAAGAAGTGGAGCAGGCCTTCCGGCACATCGACCTCATCGCCTCCGAGCAGGAACGGCAACGGATCAAAAAACTCAGGGAGCTTGAAGCCCGGCAGCATTTCCTGATGAACTTCTGGAACAAGCGCGACCCGAACCCCTCGACTCCGACCAATGAGTACAAGGACGAGTTCTACCAGCGGGTGCAGTACGCCAACGACCGGTACACGAGCCGGAACATCGAGGGGTGGGAAACCGACCGGGGGCGCATCTTGATCAAATATGGTCTGCCCTCGAACATAGAGCCGCATCTCTTCGATCGGGGCGTGCGCCCGTATGAGGTCTGGGAGTACAACAACATTCCCGGTGAGGGACAGGCGCAGTTCATTTTCGCCGACCGAAACGGCTTCGGTGATTTCGAACTCATCCATTCGACCGTGGCGGGTGAGCGGAAGCTGGCGAACTGGCAAGAGGAGCTCCGGCGCAATTGAAAGGGCGCGAAAGCGTTTCGTGATGCCGTTCGTCTATGGAAAAATGTCGTTCGTCGAAAGAAGGGCCCGTTTGGTCGAAGGGGAGGGGCGATGGACGCGCGTCGGGGCTAAATTCGTATCGGGTGAGCTACTTTAGGCCTCTTAAAGGGTGATGTCTATCCAGTAGCTGTACAAATGCCCGGTCTCGGAAGAGGCCGGGCATTTTGCATTTGCGCAGGATCGTGGGGCGGCGCATCAATGCGCCACGAGGTCGAGCAGGTGGGCGACCGCTTTCCGGAGTTCTCGGCGGTCTACGATGAAGTCTACGAAGCCTTTCTTCTGAAGGAACTCCGAGCGCTGAAACCCTTCCGGAAGGTCCTGCCCCATCGTTTCGCGGATGACGCGGGGGCCGGCGAAGCCGATGAGGGCCTTCGGTTCGGCGAGGTTGAAGTCGCCGAGCATGGCGAAGGAGGCCGTTACGCCGCCCGTGGTGGGGTTGGTCATGAGCGAGACGTAAGGCAGGCCGCGTTCGGCCAGGCGGGTGAGGTGGGCGCTGGTTTTGGCCATCTGCATGAGGCTCAGCGCGCCTTCCATCATGCGCGCGCCGCCGCTCTGCGAGATCACGATCAGCGGCGTTCCTTCCGTGTACGCCCGTTTGATGCTTCGGGCCACCACCTCGCCCACCACCGACCCCATCGACCCGCCGATGAAGGAGAAGTCGAGCGCGGCCGTGGAGACGCGACGGCCTTCGATGTCGCCCATCGCCGCTCGGGCCGCGTCGTGCAGACCGGTTTTGCGGCGCGACTCGCGCAGGCGGACGTCGTACGGCTTGCGATCGACGAAGGAGAGCGCGTCGGTGGAGAGGAGTTCCTCGTCGAAAAGTTCGAAGCGGCCCTCGTCGTAGAGCAGCCGGAAGTAGCCCAGGCTGTCGAGTCGAAAGTGATAGCCGCACTTCGGGCACACCTTGAAGCTTTCTTCCAGCGCGCGCCGATTGATGATTTCCTTGCAGTCCGGGCACTTGATCCATTGCCCTTCCGGCGTCTCGTTCTGTCCTTCTCGGTTGGTGCGGATGCCGGCGCCTTTTCGTTTGAACCAGGCCATGTCGGTTTACCTTGGGTCGGTTGCCTTGCGGCGCGTGGGGGGACGGGTTGCGGATGGGCCTCGGAAGCGTACGGCTTCGGGCGGCTAAAAGGGAAGACGTTCGAAGGCCGAGCGGGTGTTGCGACGGGCGACGAACGCCTTGAGGTAAAACGGCTCGAAGGCGCCGACATCTTCCGTTTCGCCACGCGCGAGGCGGTCGTGACCGAGGCGGGCGACGGCGGCGGCGTCGGGCGGGTAGGCGTCGGGCGGGAGCGCGCGCAGCCGGGCGCCCCATGTCGGCGCGAGGGCCTCGGCGGCCGCGGGGGCGCCTTCGCCGACGAGCCAGAGCCGTCCGGCGGTTTGTACGGGCAACCACGTCGGAAGATCGCCTGTGGGGAGGGCCGTCGTCTCGGCCAGGGGCGTCAGCCCGGCGTCCGCGCCGACCCGGAAGGCGGCGGCGTACACCTCCTCGCGGCGGGCGTTGAAGGCGGCGCACACGACGTCGCCGGGGTCGGCGGCCGGGAGCGCCGTGGCGGCGAGGGCTTCGAGTGTGGGCACGCCCACGAGCTGCGCGCCCACGGCCAGCGCCAGTCCCTTGGCCGTGCTCACGCCGATGCGCAGGCCCGTGTACGAGCCGGGCCCCATCGAGACGGCCACCGCGCCGAGCGCCCCGGCTTCGAGGCCTCCGTACCGGAGCGCATCGCGGATCAGCGAGACGAGTTGCTCGGCGTGCCTGCGCGGGCGCGCCAGCGTCAGCGTCGCCGTCACGCGCGCGTCTTCCATCAGCGCCACGCCGCATACGTCGGTGGCGGTTTCTATGGCAAGCAGGGGAGCGGGCATCGCAGCGGAAAGGATGAGCGGGCGGGACGGGCGCCGGCGGCGAATCGAACCCCGCCTTCCGGAACACCGCTCAAATTACAAAATAATGAAGAAGGTCAGGATTTGATGCCGTTGCCGGCGGCCCGACTTCTTGACTATTTCTCATTCGAACGTATTTTACACCCATTGAAAACCCTTCGGGTTCTGGGTGCTCCGTGCATGGTAGGCACGGCGCTTCGATGGAGACGCCACCGGCTCCCGGCACAGGAGCCGAGTGGCGATTTTTTCCGTGGCATTTTGAAATTCACCGCCCGGTGCGGTCAAACGAGGAGTGGCGCTTATGAATGTCTACGATGCAGATCACATCCGGAATATAGCCCTGGTGGGCCATCAAGGAAGCGGGAAGACGATGCTGGCCGAGGCGATGCTCTATGCCAGCGGCGCTTTGCAGCGGATGGGGGCAATCGAGGAGGGGAATACCGTCAGCGATTATCACCCGAGCGAGAAAGAGCGGCAGATGTCCGTCTTCACCTCGCTTTTGCATGCGGAATGGAAAGGGCACAAGATCAACATCCTCGATACGCCGGGATATCCTGATTTCATCGGTGAGGTGATTGCGGCGCTCAAGGTGGCCGACACCGCGCTCTACGTCATCAATGCGGCGGAAGGGGTGCAGGTGGGCACGGAGCTGGCCTGGCGTTCCGGCGAAGACCTTCAGAAGCCCGCCATGTTCATCATCAACCACCTGGACAAGGACAAGGTCGATTTTCGTTCCGTCGTCGCGCAGATCCGGGACCGCTTCGGGCGCGGCGCGACGGTGGTGCAGTTGCCCGGCGGCAGCGGTACGCGGAGCATCATCGACGTGCTGGTGATGAAGCAGATCACCTTCGATGACAAAGGCAGGCCCTCGTTCAGCGACATTGCCCCGGATTTTCTCGAAGAGGCGGAAGCGCTTCACAACGAACTCGTCGAGAACATCGCCGAGAACGACGAAAGCCTGATGGAGTTGTATTTCGAGAAAGGGGAACTGAGCGAAGACGAGATGCGGCAGGGGCTGCACGAAGCCATGCTCCGGCGGGAGCTCTTCCCCATCTTCCTGACGAGCGCCACGAAGAACATCGGCGCTTCCCGGTTGATGAGCTTCATCGACAACGTGTGCCCGGCGCCCGCCGAGATGCCCCCTGCCGAGACGGTCGAGGGAGAACCCGTGCCTGCGGATCCGAACGCCGATCCGGTCGCCTTCATCTATCGCACGATGGCCGAACAGCACGTGGGCGATTATTCCTTCTTCCGCGTCTATGCGGGCACGCTCCGGCAAGGGCTCGACCTCGAAAACGCGCAGACGGGCAACATCGAACGCCTCGGACAACTTTATGCCATCAACGGGCGGGACCGCGAGCCCGTGGAGCGGATGCTCGCAGGCGACATCGGCGCGCTCGTCAAACTGCGGCACACGCACACGAACGACACGCTCCACAAGAAAGGCAGCCGGGTGGTCATCAAACCCATCGAGTTTCCCGAACCACGCTATCGCGTGGCCGTCTCCCCGACGCGGGAGGGCGAGGAAGACAAGCTGGCGCAGGGCCTTCAGCAGATCGCCATCGAGGATCCGTCGCTCCAGGTCATCCACGATCCGCTGCTGAGTCAGATCGTCATCGGCGGGCAGGGCGAGATGCAGCTGGAAATTGCCAGATACCGTCTGAAATCGCGCTTCGGCGTGGACATCGAGTTCTCCCGGCCCAAGGTGGCCTATCGCGAGACGGTGCAGACGAAAGCGCGCGCCAAGTACCGGCACAAGAAACAGACCGGCGGCGCGGGGCAGTTCGCCGACATCGCGATGCTCGTCGAACCGCTCGACGGTGAGTTCAAGCCTGACCCCGACATCAGTGTGCGCGGGAAGGCGGAGATGGAGATGCCGTGGGGGGCGAAGGTCGAGTTCATCGACGCCATCGTCGGCGGCGTGATCGACATGCGGCGGTTTTTCGGAGCCATCCAGAAAGGGGTGGCCGAAGCGCTTCAGAAAGGCCCCATCTCCGGCTATCCCGTGGGCGACATCCGCGTGGTCATCTACGACGGCGGGATGCACTCGGTGGACTCGAACGAGAACGCTTTCAAGACGGCGGCGCGCATGTGCTTCCGCGAGGCGTTCCGGCAGGCGAACCCCGTGCTGCTCGAACCCATCGACAACGTCGAGGTCCTCGTGCCGGACACGTACACCGGCGACGTGATGGGGGACCTCAACACCCGGCGCGCCCGCATCCAGGGCATCGAGTCGGAGGGGCCGTTCCAGAAGATCGTCGCGCAGGTCCCGGAGGCCGAGCTGTACCGCTATTCGACGGCGCTTCGCTCGCTCACGCAGGGCCGAGGCCTGCACCGCGCCACCTTCAGCCACTACGAGCCGATGCCGCGTCACGTGCAGGAGAAGGTGGTGGCCGAAGCGGAGGCCCTTCAGGAAGCCTGATCGCTTTTTCGACGGAGAGAAAGGGCGGTTCCGTCGAGGCGGGACCGCCTTTTTCGTTTGCGGTCAGAAGTTCTTTCCGAAGCGACGGGGAAACGGCTGCCGCGCGATCGGCCGGCGTTTCGGTCAGGCGGCGCGACGTCGGGCCGGGGGCGCGGGGGCAAGCGGCGGCGGGAGCGGTTTGGGAGCCGGATACGCGCGGGGCAGGGCCGACCGGCCGGCGTCCCGTGCGGAGAGACGACTCAGTCCGAGAAGCATGAAGGATGCGGCGGCGGCTACCCCTCCGACGAGCCAGAAAAGGAGCAACCACGTCCAGAATGCGCCTCCGGCGGGACTTCCGGCGATCCATCCGGCGACGCCCGTGCCGAGCGCAACCCCGGCTCCGACGCTCACGAGCCAGGGGAAAAGGTAGTGTCGGATGATGCGGGATCCTTTCATGACAAACCGGCGGACCGTGCTGGGGTACATCTTTCGCGCTCGTGGACATCAAAGAGTATGCCCGGCTTGCCGGACCGGCTTCGTCAGGGAGCCGGCAGGAGAGCCGGACGAAGCGGCGAGGCATCGGGGCGCGCGTTTCGGCGGCGGCGCTTCAGAGGTCGCCGCGTTGCGGGCGGAGGAGGAGCTCTTCGACCACGGTGCGGTCGCTGAGGCGATAGACGTCCACGGCGGCGCGGGCGACGTCTTCGGGCGGCATGAAGCGTTCCGGCGGGAGTTCGACGCCGTCCCAGCTCGGCGTGAGGGTCGCGCCGGGGAGGAGGGCCGTCACGCGGATGCCCCGGTCCTTCGTGTCCTCGCGCACGGCGCGGGCCAGCCCGAGCACCCCGTGCTTGGCGGCGCAATAGGCCAGCCCGCCGGGATAGGCTTTGAGCGAAGCGACGGAGCCGAGGAAAAAGAGGTGTCCGCTGCCGCGCGCGACCATCGCCGGGAGGAAGGCGCGCGTCACCACGAAGGCGCTCGTCAGGTTGACGGCCACCTGTGCGCGGAATGCGTCCGGGGTGGTGCCGAGCGCATCGCCGGGTTCGAAGCGGCCCGCGTTGTTGACGAGCACGTCGGGCGCGCCCCATCGGTCGAGGATCGTGCGGGCGGTCTCGGCCACGGCGCCGTCGTTCGTGACGTCGCAGGGGAAGACCTCGGCGCTCGCGCCGAGGCGGCGGCAACGCTCGGCCACGCCTTCGAGGCGCGCACGGTTGCGGGCCAGGAGCGCCAGGCGGGCTTCCGGCTCGGCGGCGAAGGCCTCCGCCATCGCCGCGCCGATGCCCTGGCTCGCGCCGGTGATGAGAATGACGGGCATACGCTTTTCGGTATCGGTGGGCTCAGCCGTGGCCGTTGATCAGACGCATGAACTCGCCGCGTGTGGTGGCGTTGCGGAGAAACTCGCCGCTCATGGCGCTCGTGGTGGTCATCGAGTGCTGTTTTTGCACGCCGCGCATGACCATGCACAGGTGCGTCGCCTCGATGACCACGGCCGCGCCGAGCGGCTGGAGCACCTCCTCGATGGCGTCGCGAATCTGAAGCGTGAGCCGTTCCTGCACCTGCAGCCGCCGCGCGAACACGTCCACCACCCGCGGCAATTTGCTCAACCCGACGATCTTTCCGTTCGGAATGTAGGCCACGTGCGCCTTCCCGAAGAAAGGGAGCATATGGTGCTCGCACAGGCTGTACACTTCGATGTCCCGGACGAGGATCATTTCATTGTATGCCTCCTCGAAGAGCGCGCTCGTGAGGATCTCGCGCGGGTCCATCGTATAGCCCTGCGTGAGAAACTGCAGGGCCTTGGCCACGCGCTCCGGCGTCTTCTTCAGGCCCTCCCGCTCCGGATCCTCCCCCAGCGTTTTCAAAATGCCGTGAACGTGGTCGCCGATCGTCTCCGTGGATTCGGGACAGTAGATCTCGCGCCGTTGATACATGGCCGGGGCCGCGCCGTTGATCTCGTCGGGCGTCAGGCGCTTGAGGGCGTGCTCGTCGGAAGGTCGCATCGGGTTCGGAAAGTCGGTGGTGAAAGTCGTGGGCCGGGTCATTCGCCGCGATACTCGACGCTGTTGTTTTCGGTTTCGATCAGGCGGACCGAGTGGAGCCGCCCCGCAGGCAACGCATCGACCAGCTCGCCCCAGATGGCCACGGCAAAGTTCTCCGTCGAAGGCAAGAGACCGCGCATGAAGTCCACGTCGAGGTTCAAGTTGGCGTGGTCGCACTTCGAGAGGATCTTCTCTTCGAGAAGACGCTTGAGCCGGCTCAGGTCTATCACGAAGCCCGTCTCGGGATCCGGCTCGCCGGCCACCGTGACTTCGAGCGTATAGTTGTGTCCGTGCCAGTTCGGATTGTTACACTTGCCGAACGTGGCGCGATTCCATTCGTCGGAACGCTCCGGGTTGTGGAGGCGATGAGCCGCGTTGAAACGCACTTTCCGGGTGACGTAAACCGTGGGCATCAGCGTCGGGAGTCGGGTGGAGTGGACGAGATTATATCGTGTGTATACATTAAATGTTTCGACGATCAATGAAAACCGCCGCCATGGCCCCCATCGGTGGGGAACGGTGGACCATGGGACGAGAAGCGGGCGCGATTGTTCTTTCGCATGCCCTGCCGAAGGTAACATACGGGAAGGGGGGCGCGTCCGAAGGCGCCGTCGAAATTAAACCACTTTGCGCTATATTGGCGGCCATCATGGAATCAAAGAAAAATCAGGCTATGGAAGAGAAAACGCTTTTTCAGAAAATCGCCGACCGGGAGATTCCGGCGGAGATCGTATATGAGGACGAGTGGAGCGTCGCTTTTCGCGACATCAACCCGCAGGCCCCGACCCACCTGCTCGTCATTCCTCGCAAACCCATTCCGTCAATCGACGCCCTCACGGAGGAAGACCGGATGCTCGTGGGGCACCTGCACCTCGTGGCGCAAAAAGTGGCGGAACAGGAGGGGCTCACGGGCGGGTATCGCCTGGTGATCAACAACGGCCCGGACGCGCTTCAGACCGTCCCGCACCTGCACCTGCACCTCATCGGCGGGCGGAAGCTGAGCTGGCCGCCGGGGTGATTTTTTGGAGGGCGCGTGGCGCGGCCCTACCCGACACCGGCGGACGAGGGTTTTTTTTTCGCAGGCGCGCGGCACTATGGACGACGGGAGCATCGTGGAGCACGGGAGCACAAATGTGGGAGCACGAATCGGAATCGCTGCATTTCTTGTGTTTATGGCGTGCTCCCGTGTGCTCCCGGCAGTGCGGGCCCAGCCGGTCCGGCAATTCTCGGCAGGCTTCGAACGCGACGTGAACCGCTATCGATGGAGCGCCGACCTCCGGTTGGACCAGCGTTTCGGTATGTGGGACGTGGCTCTGGCGAATCGCTTTTCCTCGGACGCCTTCATCCTGTTCGCGGACGAACTCAGCTTTCGGGACGAGAACCGGCTCGTATGGCGGGCGGGCCGTCCGGTGGGGCGTCGCTTCGCGCTTCGGTTCCACGGCGAGGCGGCCTGGTTCAGCCTCAGCCGTGTCTTCAGCCAGGCCGTGTACGCGGGGCTTCGGTTTGCGCCGCGCCCGGACGTGTGGGTGGAGCCGATGGCGGGCGCGGCGTGGGATCAGCGGCCCGGCGCGTTGATCGAGGCGGGCCGGGAAGCGCCCCTCCGGACGGATGCGGGGCCGGCCTTCGGGTTGCGTCTCGGCGCGACTCCGCCCCCCATCAACGGCTATCGGATCGACGTCGAGGGCGAAGGGGCGTGGCAGCTGATCAATCCGCGGCGCGCGCGCGCGTTGCGCCTCCGCGGGCGGGCCGAGCGCTCGTTCGAGGGGACGCGCTTCACCTCCGAGGTGCGCCTCTCTTCCTTCCGCCGCGACGCCTATCAGGCCGTCTCTTTCCTCAACCGGAACACGCCGACAAGCCGTCTCTCCGAAACCGTGGAGGCCACCACGAGCGACACGCTCACGGCTGCCCTCGAACTCGACACGCCGCTTTTTCGGGGCCTTCGGCTGCTCACGCGCCTCGACGCCTCGGTCAACAGCCGATTCGTCCGCACCCTGCGCGCCCCCGCCGACGTGCTCTTTTTCGACTCCGACTTCAAACGCCGTTCGTTCGATCTCGAAACGGGCGTGCGCTATGAGACGCCGGATACGGAGGTGCGGCTCGGCCTTCGGGGCGGGGCAGAGGTCGAACGCCGCATCCTCGCCAACCGGGAGGCGTTGCCCACCGCGCAGGCGGCCCAGAAAAGCGACCTCCTTCGTCAGGCCGACTTCGATCGCGGGCACTTCACCCTCTTCGGGCGCGCCCGCGCCAACCTCACGCGCCTGCTCGCCCTGAACTTCGACGGCTCGGCGAGCGTCCTCCGGCACGACACCCCCGAGGTCAACCCCGACGACCGGGACGAGGTCTTCTACAACGGTTCCTTCGGCGCGCTCTTTCGCCTGAGCCGCTACCTCCAGGCCGAGGTGCAGCTTTTCGGGTCGTATTTCCACACGGTTTATCTCCGGGCCGCGCGTTCCGCCGAGAACAACGTGCAACGCTCGCTCCGGCTCCGCCCGGCCGTCACGTGGACGCCCGCCCCGCGCACGCGGATGCGCCTCACCTCGGAGGTGCGGGCCACGTACACCGTGGACGACTTCGTGCTCCCCGGGCGCCGCCCGACGGATCAGTCGGCGCGGGAGATGCGCTACACCCTCGATGCGACGCACGATTTCGGCGCGGGCGTGCAGGTGCGGGCCGCCGGCAGTCTGAGCGAGCTTCGGCTCGGGCGTTTCCTCAGCGACCGCTTCGCCGAGATCCCGTTCGACACGCTCCGCACCTACAGCGGATGGGTTCGCCTGCGCACCGGAAGCCGCATGGCCGCCGAGATCGGGTTTCGGTTCTTCATTCGGAGCGACTTCGACCGCGCCACCACCGTCCGCTATCCGCGCGTGGACGCCGACGGCAACCCGCTTCGGGACGAGGCCGGCAACGCGCTGACGGCCGCCGTCACCCGGCCCGGTCGTGAGCGCATCGAACAGGTGGGCCCGACGTTCGCGCTCGAGTGGCCCATGCGCCGGCAATCCGCCCTCCGCCTCGACGGCTGGCTCACGGTCCAGCACGTGCGCCAACGCCTCTACGGCGGCCTCCCCGAAGGCCTCGCCGACCGCATCCGGCGCGCCGGGCGACGCGGCGTCCGAACCCTCATCCCCAACCTCGCCGTGACGATGCTGTGGGTCTTCTGACGCACGCCGGGCCTTCGCAAAGGAAAGCGGATCCCTGGTTTTCGTATTTCGTAGTGCGTATTTCGTACGGGGCGGCCTTGCGCTTCACAAACCCCCGAACCCTCGAACCCTCCAACGTTCACCCCCATGAAAACCTTAGGCGTCACCGGCGGCATCGGCAGTGGAAAGACGGCCGTGTGTCGCATCCTCGAAGAGCTCGGCGCGCGGGTGTTCTACGCCGACGCCGAGGCGAAACGGCTCATGGAGGCGGACCCCGAGGTGCGGGCCGAGATCGTCGAGGCCTTCGGGCCGGAGAGCTACGACGAGCGCGGGCGGCTGAACCGGGCGTACCTCGCTGCGAAAGTATTCGCCGACCCGGCCAACGTGGCGCGCATCAACCGGATCGTGCATCCGCGCGTGTATGAGGCGTTCGAGGCGGCGAGGCGGGCCGCCGAGGCGGAGGGCGCGCCGCTGCTCGTGAAGGAAGCCGCGCTGATCTACGAGTCCGGCGGCGACCGTCACCTCGACGCCGTGGCCGTGGTGGATGCGCCCGAGGACGAGCGGGTGCGCCGCGTCGTCGCGCGCGACGACGTGACGCCCGAACAGGTGCGCGCCCGCATGGCGCACCAGCTTTCGCCCGCAGAGCTTCGCCGCCGCGCCGACTACGTCATCGAGAACACCGGCTCGCTCGAGGACCTCCAACGGCAGGTCGAGCGGGTCTACCGGGACGTGGTCGGCGCTTCCGCCCGGCGGTGATGGGCTCGGCCGCGGCGGGTGGGATGGCCGCTCCTCCGGCACGTCGTCCGCCTCGGCCCGGACGCACAGTGATTCCGTTCGGGAAGGCCGCCGAACCGGCTGCCTCGACCCTCGACACCTGACTTCCCGGTCTCGCCCGGGCCGTCCCGAATCGCTCTGCGCGCGCCTTGCCTTGCTGACGGCGGCGCACGGGCGGGCGAGGATCCCGAACATGGAAACGCGAAACGCCCGCTTCGACGTTCGCCGCCTGACTTCCCGGCTTGGAATCCCTATTTTCCCCCGTCATCTCTCCACCACACGTTGCGCCCTCGATGGATATTCCCGCCCTCGGCGACGCCCTTCCCCGGCGGGGGAGCAAAGGGCTCCGTGCGTTCGGAACGTTTGTGCTCTCCGTGATGGGCTGGCGCATCGAAGGCACGCCCCCCAACCTGCCAAAGCTCATCATCATCGTGGCTCCGCACACGTCGAACTGGGATTTCGTGGTGGCGATGGCGGCGGCGCTCGCGCTCGACCTCCGCGTGCACTGGCTCGGCAAGCACACGATCTTCCGCCGGCCGTTCGGCGTGACCCTCCGCAAGCTCGGCGGCATCCCGGTGGACCGTTTCGCGCGGCAGGGCGTCGTCGCCCAGGTCGTCGAGGCCTTTCGGGCGCACGACCGGTTCGTGCTCGGCCTTTCGCCCGAGGGCACGCGGAAGAAGGTGGCGCGGTGGCGGACGGGTTTTTACAACATTGCGCGCGCGGCGAACGCGCCCATCCTTGCCGTCGCGCTCGACTTCGAGCGGAAGGCGGTCGTCATCGGCCCGCTTTTCGAGGCCACCGGCAACCTCGAAGACGACGTCGAAAAGATGCGGGCTTTCTTCGCGCCGATCAAAGGCAAGCGTCCGGAGCTGTTCTGAGCGAGGGTATGCCCGGACCTCACACGGTC